>DATINN010000532.1:0-2573 GCA_035474175.1 Mycobacteriales bacterium
GCCGCTCGGCCCGCATCACCGCCGCCTGCTCCAGGGGCACCACGTCGTCGTCGGGATAGGCGCGCTCGGCGAGGTCCCACAGGCGGTCCCGGCCGTCCTGGCGCCCGACCACCGCGACCTCGCCGCGGACCTCCCGGTCGACCGCCCGGGCCATCGTCGGGGAGACGTCGACGTCCTGATGGATCGCCGCAACCCGCAGCACCCCCGCCCGCTGGTCGGCCGTCGCGTCGACCTTCCCGACCAACCGGTCGCCGTACAGGATCGGCAGCGCGTAGTAGCCCCAGCGGCGCTTGGCCGCGGGCTTGTACATCTCCAGCTGGTAGTCGAAGTCGAAGATCTCCGCCATCCGCTTGCGCTCGTGGATGAGCCGGTCCAGCGGGGACAGCAGCGCGGTCCGGCCGGCGAACCGGCGGCCGAGCTGCTCCGGGTCGACCCGCCACTCGCCGCGCACGCCCTCGACCACGGCCGGCTCGCCCACGTCGCCGACGTCGGCCGGCTCGACCGGGCACTCCGGCCCGCGGGCCCGGGCGATGCCGAGCGACCGCAGCCGCAGCTCGTTGCGGGTGCGCAGCGCCTTGTCCGCCGGCACCACCGGATCGTCGGGGTAGACCCGGGAGGCCAGGTCCCAGAGCCGGTCGCGGCCCCGCCGGCCGGCGACCGCGACCTCGCCGCGCCGGACCATCAGGTCGAGCAGCTGGCCGACGTTGCGGTCATCGTTCCACCCCGACGACTTCCAGGGCACCACGCAGGTGTCGGGCAGCTCGCGGGCGGTCAGCGGGCCGGAGTCGGTGATCCGGCGCAGGATGTCGCGGCGGCAGGCGTCGTTGGCCCGGACCCAGCGCTGCTGCGCGCCCCGGTAGCCCGGCAGCTCCTCCTCGCGCCACTCCGCCATCTCGGCCCGGTAGAGCGCCAGGTCCTCGGCCGGGCGGATCATCTGCCGCAGCTCCAGCAGGGTCCGCGCCGCCAGCTCGGCGGACAGCTCATCGGGGTGGTAGGCCCGGCCGAGCCGGCTGGCCAGCACCAGGTCGACGCTGGGCGCGACGGCCGCGGTCGGGTCGATCTGCAGCACGGTCAGGTGCCGGACGGTCTCCAGCAGGCTGGTCGGCCGCTCCGCGTCCAGCAGCTGCGCCCGCACGGCGATCCGCCGCGCCTCGGTCCGCGACAGCTCGTGCATGCGCCCACCGTACGCAGGCCGTACGACAATTCGAGGGGTGCAGATCGTCTGCCTCCGGCACGCGGAGTCCTCGAACGTGCTGGCCGGAGCCTCCGGCCAGGTGCCGTCGGCGCCGCTGACCGCGGCCGGACGCACCCAGGCGCGGCAGCTGACGATCCCGGGCATCACGAGGGCGTACGTGAGCGCGACCGTGCGGGCGCGGGCGACGGCCGCGCCGCTCGGGGTGCCGGTGACGTCGCTGGCCGGGTTGGGCGAGATGGGGATCGGGTCGCGGGAGGGCGTGGTCGACGCCGGGCTGCGGCGGGAGACCGCGGACGTGCTGCGGGCCTGGGTGGTGGACGGCGACCTGGACCGCCGCGTCGGCGACGGCGAGTCGGGCCGCGAGGTGCTGGCCCGGATGACCACGGCACTGGACCTCATCGTCGACCGGCACGCTGACCGGTCCGGCGGGCGGCCCGTCGTCGTGGGCCACGTGGGGAGCCTGACGGTGGCGGTCTCGGTCCTGTGCCGGGTCCCGGTGTGGGGCCGGCCGCTGCCGCACGCGGTCCCGTTCGTGCTGCGGCGGGAGGGAAGTCGGTGGCACTGCGACGGCTGGCCGGGGTAGAGATGCGCGTGGCCGACATCGTCTCCGTGCTCCGGCGGGCCGGTTGCGTCTTCGCCGAGGACGAGGCCCGGCTGCTCACCGAGGCGGCGGCCGGCCCGGCCGAGCTGGCCGCGCTGGTCGAGCGGCGGGTCGGCGGGATCCCGCTGGAGGTGCTGCTGGGCTGGGCCGAGTTCGACGGGCTGCGGATCGTGGTCGAGCCGGGGGTGTTCGTGCCCCGGCGGCGGTCCGAGCTGCTGGTCCGGGAGGCGGCGGCTCGGGCCCCGCGGACGGTGGTCGAGCTGTGCTGCGGGTCCGGCGCGATCGCGGCCGCGCTCACCGCCCGCCTCGGCTCCGCGGACGTGCACGCCGCCGACCTCGACCCGGCCGCCGTCCACTGCGCCCGCCGCAACCTCCCCGACGCCCACGTGTACGAGGGCGACCTCGACGCCCCGCTCCCGCCGGACCTCGCCGGCCGCGTCGACGTCCTCGTCGCCAACGCGCCCTACGTGCCGACGGCCGAGATCGCGCTGATGCCGCCCGAGGCCCGCGACCACGAGCCCCGGACCGCCCTGGACGGCGGCGTCGACGGGCTCGACCTGGCCCGCCGGGTCATGGCCGCGGCCCCGCGCTGGCTCGCGCCCGGCGGGGTCGTGATCGTCGAGACGAGCACCCGGCAGGCACCGCTGCTGGCCGCCGCCGCCACCGCCGCCGGCCTCCGCCCCGACGTGGTCAGCGACGACGACACCGGCGGCACCGCCGTGGTCGCGCAGCGCCGCTGACCACTGTGGACGGTCAGCGGAGGGGGCCGGGGGCGGG
>DATINN010000533.1:0-4962 GCA_035474175.1 Mycobacteriales bacterium
GACTACCCGTCGGTGGTGGACTGGAAGGCGACCGCGGGCGGCATCAAGCCCGGTGAGTACGCCGAGTTCCAGCTGTCGGTGGGGCCGCTGCCCAAGGTCGACTCGATGACGTTCAAGGCGATCCAGGCCTACAGCGACGGCAGCGTGGTCTCCTGGATCGACCTGCCGGCCGCGGGCAGCTCGGACGAGCCCGAGCACCCGGCGCCGACCCTGAAGCTGACCGCGGCCGGGGCGACCGGCGCCGCGGCACCGGCCGCGCCCGCGGCCCCCGCCCCCGCGTCCGGCTCCTCCGGCGACGACGCCAGCAAGGGCTCCGTCACCGGCGCGTACGTGGTCGGCGGGATCGGCCTGCTCGCCGGGCTGGCCGCCCTGGCGCTGGCCGTGACCGGCCGCCGGCGCCCGGCCGCCGAGGGCTCCCGCGAGTCCGTCTCAGTCTGAGCCGCGGAACCAGTCCGGATCGGCCCCGGCGGCCCGGGCGGCCTCGTCCGCACCGGGCTCGTCGGGGCCGGCGGCGGCCAGCAGCCGGGCGGCGATCCGGCGGGCCGCCCACCGCACCTCCGGCCCGCGCACGATCCGGTACGGCGCGGGCAGCGCGACCAGGCGCTCGGCGTACCAGAAGGGGTTGCCGGTGGTGGCGGTGACCCGGGTGGTGGTGGCGTCGATGGCCTCGATCCGGCCCAGCATCCGGGACAGGTGCCCGGTCACGGTCCCGACCGGCGCGTCCACGACGACCTCGACCTCGTAGTCCCAGCCGGCCGCGAGGTGGTCCTCCAGCTCGGCGACCGCGTCCAGCTCGGCCGGGGGCTCGAACGACCCGGGCAGCGTCGCCACCGACAGCACCCGGTCCACCCGGTAGCCGCGCCGTTCCCCGGACCGGTGGGACCGGCACAGCAGATACCACCGGCCGTGCCGGACCACGATCGCCCACGGGTCGACCGAGGTCGACCACTGCGTGCCGGACTCGGAGCGGTAGCTCAGCCGGACCGGCCGGTGCCCGGCGCAGGCCTGCACCAGGTCCATGGTGATCTGCGGGTCCGGGCGGGCCGCGGCCCGGTCCGGCGCCGGCGCGGTCGTCCGCCGGACCGCCTCGGCCTGGGCCGCGACCGCGGCCGGCAGCGCCCGCACCAGCTTGCCCAGCGCGTTGCCGACCGGGTCGGCGGCGTCCCCGGCGTCGTGGTGCCCGTCCAGCACGGCCATCACCAGCCCGAGGGCCTCGGCCGCGCTGAACGTCATCGGCGGCAGCCGGATCCCGCGCCCGACCCGGTAGCCCCCGTACGGGCCGCGCTCGGACTCCAGCGCGATCCCGGCCTCGCGCAGCGTCCCGACGTAGCGGCGGGCCGCCCGCTCGGACACGCCGAGCTTCTCGCCCAGCCGCTGCGCGGTGATCCCCGGGCTGTCCTGGATCAGCTCCAGCGCCAGCAGCGCCCGCGCGGTCGGGCCCGCCTCGGATTCCGTCGCCACGCGGCCAGCCTAAGGTCCGGGCCATGACCGAGCCCGGGCTCTGCGGCAGCTGCCGGTACGCCGCCCGCAACACCACCCGGCGCGGGACGACCTACTTCCGCTGCACCCGGGCGGCCTGGGACGACCGGCTGGTGCGCTACCCGCGGCTGCCCGTGCTGACCTGCGTCGGCTACGCCGGGCCACTAGAGTCCGGCGCTCCCGAGGAGTGAGGGCGTCGGATGCCGCAGTGGGTCGAGCACGTGGTCTGGTGGCAGGTCGCCCCGCTGGGCTTCACCGGCGCCGAGCCGGTCGCGGTCGCGGAGGTGCACCACCGGCTGCCCGCGCTGGAGGGCTGGCTCGACCACCTGATCGCGCTCGGCTGCAACGGCCTGCTGCTGGGCCCGGTCTTCGCCGCCGGCACGCACGGCTACGACACGGTCGACTGGTTCCGGATCGACCCCCGGCTCGGGGACGACGCCGACTTCGACGCCCTGGTCGCGGCCTGCCGGGCCCGGGGCGTGCGGCTGCTGCTGGACGGCGTCTTCAACCACGCCGGCCGGGACTTCCCGCCGGTCGCGAAGGCGCTGGCCGAGGGGCCGGGCTCGGACGCCGAGGACTGGGTCGCCCGGCTCCACGACAACGGCGGCATGATCACCGCCGACTACTTCGAGGGCCACAGCGAGCTGGTCACGCTCAACCACCGCTCCCCGCGCGTGCAGCAGCACGTCCGGGACGTGATGACGCACTGGCTGCGCCGGGGCGCGGACGGCTGGCGCCTGGACGCCGCGTACGCGGTGCCGCCGGAGTTCTGGGCCGCGGTGCTGCCGGCGGTGCGGGCCGAGTTCGGCGAGGCCTGGTTCGTCGGGGAGATGATCCACGGCGACTACGTCGGCTACGTGCGCGCCTCCGGCCTGGACTCGGTCACCGAGTACGAGCTGTGGAAGGCGATCTGGTCCTCGCTGGACAGCGTCAACCTGCACGAGCTGGACTGGACGCTGGGGCGGCACGCGGGCTTCGTGGAGCGGTTCGTGCCGCTGACGTTCCTGGGCAACCACGACGTGACCCGGGTGGCGGCGCAGATCTCCGACCCCCGGCACCGGTCGCACGCGGTGGCGCTGCTGCTGTTCCTGCCGGGCGTGCCCAGCGTCTACTACGGCGACGAGTTCGGCCTGGAGGCGGTGAAGGAGGACCGGGCCGGCGGCGACGACGCGATCCGGCCCGCGCTGCCGGCCGACCGGGCCACGTACGTAAACCCGCACCCGGAGGTCGAGGAGTGGTATCGGCGGCTGATCGGGCTGCGCCGCCGGCACCCGTGGCTGGTCGACGCGGTCGTCTCGACCTCCGAGGTCGCCAACGACCACCTGCGCGTGCACTGCCGGGCCCGGCACGGGGACGAGTCCCTGACCCTCGCGCTCAACCTCTCCGACGACCCGCTCCCGGTCCGGGGCGAGATCCTGGCCGGCAGCGGGGACCCGCACGGGTGGGCGATCACCGGCGCCTAGCGCTCTCGTACTCCGCGGCCGTGTTGACGTTCCGTACGGACTCCAGGCCGGGGTCGCTCCGGGCCAGCTCCGGGTCCGCCAGCAGTGCCACCTCGTCCAGCAGGAGGGCGCGGCAGTGGTCGGCGAGCGAGTTCATCCGCCGGTCGCCGGCCGCCAGCCGGGCGTCGAGCAGGGCGGCCAGCCCGGTCCGGTAGGCAGCCGCGAGCGGCTGCCGGAAGCCACCCACGACCGGGAGCACCAGGTCGACGCCGGTCAGGCCGGCCAGCACCCGCCGCACGAACGCGGGGTGCAGGAACGGCAGGTCCGTCGAGCACACGAACGCGCCCTCGGCCCGATCCCGCACCGAGGCCAGCCCGGCCGCGACGCCCTGCACCGGGCCGAGCCCCGCGACCGGGTCGTCGACCAGCTCGACCGCGGCGGGCAGGTCCGGCAGCTCCTGGCCCGGCGCCCGGACCACCACCACCGGCCCGGTGACGACCCGGCCCAGCACCACGGTGGTGCGCCCGAGCAGGGTCGAGCCGTGCCACTCCAGCGCCGCCTTGGGCCGCCCCATCCGGGACGACCGGCCCCCGGCGAGCACGATCCCGGCCGTCTCCACACCCGCGATGCTAGGGCGGGCAGGCCCCGACCTAACATCGGCGCATGCCGTCACCCGGGGTCTCCGAGCTGTTCGACCAGGGCAGCTGGCGGGAGGTGGCCGGGTTCGAGCTGACCGACGTGACCTACCACCGGCACGTCACCGCCGCCGGTGCGGACGGCCCCGTGGTCCGGGTGGCGTTCGACCGGCCCGAGGTGCGCAACGCGTTCCGGCCGCAGACCGTGGACGAGCTCTACCGGGTCCTCGACCACGCCCGGATGTCGCCGGACGTCGGCTGCGTGCTGCTCACCGGCAACGGCCCCTCGGCCAAGGACGGCGGCTGGGCCTTCTGCTCCGGCGGCGACCAGCGGGTCCGCGGCCGGGCCGGCTACGAGTACGGCGACCCGGCGAGATCGGGGCGGCTGCACGTCCTGGAGGTGCAGCGGCTGATCCGGATGATGCCCAAGGTGGTCGTCGCGGTCGTGCCGGGCTGGGCCGCCGGCGGCGGGCACTCGCTGCACGTGGACTGCGACCTGACCCTGGCCAGCGCCGAGCACGCCCGGTTCAAGCAGACCGACGCGGACGTCGGCAGCTTCGACGGCGGCTACGGCTCGGCCTACCTGGCCCGGCAGGTCGGGCAGAAGTTCGCCCGGGAGATCTTCTTCCTCGGCCGCCCGTACGACGCGGCCGCGGCGCACCGGATGGGGATGGTCAACGAGGTCGTGCCGCACGCCGACCTGGAGCGGGTCGCGCTGGAGTGGGCCCTGACGATCTGCGCCAAGTCGCCGACCGCGCAGCGGATGCTCAAGTACGCCTTCAACGCCGTCGACGACGGCATGGTCGGGCAGCAGGTGTTCGCGGGCGAGGCGACGCGGCTGGCGTACATGACCGACGAGGCCGTCGAGGGCCGGGACGCGTTCCTGCAGAAGCGCGCGCCGGACTGGTCCGCGTTCCCCTACTACTACTGATGCGCACCCTCCCCGCCCGGTACGGACCGGAGCTGGTCGCCGCGCTCACCGACGCGCTCGCGGGCGGTCCGGCGGTGCTGCCGCTGCCGGCCGGCGTCGAAGGGGACCGGCTCCGGGCAGTGCTCCGGCCCGAGCTGCCGGTCCGCGAGGGGGTCGCGCTGGTGGTCCCGACCTCCGGCTCGACCGGCGACCCCAAGGGCGTCGAGCTGACCGCGGCCGCGCTGGAGGCGTCCGCCGCCGCGACCGAGTCCCGCCTCGGCGGCCCCGGCCGCTGGCTGCTCGCCCTCCCCGTCACCCACATCGCCGGCCTCCAGGTCGTCCTCCGCGCCCTCCGCGCCGGCTCTCCCCCCGTCGCGGCCGACGTCATGACCGGCGCCGCCACGCCGGGTGCCGCCGACCTGTCACGAGGCGCCACTACGCCGGGTGCCGCCGACCTGTCACGAGGCGCCACTACGTCGGGTGCCGCCGACCGATC
>DATINN010000534.1:0-5471 GCA_035474175.1 Mycobacteriales bacterium
CTGAACAGCTACTCGGAGTGCGTCGACGACATCACGCACGACTGGGGCCCGCAGCACCACGCGTGGAACCACGGCAAGATGAACCGCTGGGTCGAAGCCCACCTGCATGCCGACTCCACCGTGGGAGAGCATACCCGGCCGCGTCAGGGGGCTCGGTGGGCGGTGAAGAAGGAGCGCAGGAGGGCGGCGGACTCCTCCGCCAGGATGCCGCGGACGACCTCGGGGCGGGAGTTGAGGCGGCGGTCGCGGACCACGTCCCAGAGCGAGCCGACGGCGCCGGCCTTCGTGTCGTCGGCGCCGTAGACGAGCCGGGCGACCCGGGACAGGACCACGGCGCCGGCGCACATCGTGCACGGCTCCAGCGTCACGACCAGCGTGCAGCCGGTCAGCCGCCAGGTCCCGAGCGCGGCCGCCGCCGCCCGCAGCGCCAGCACCTCGGCGTGGGCGGTGGGATCGCCCGCCCGCTCGCGCTCGTTCGCGGCCTCGCCCAGCACGCTCCCGGACGGCGACAGCACCACCGCCCCGACCGGTACGTCGCCGTGCGGGACGGCGGCGGCGGCGAGCCCGAGGGCCCGCCGCATCACCGGGTCGTACGGGCTCACGCGCCGCGCAGCGTCTCGAGCTCGTCGAGGCAGCCGGCCCGCTCGCAGACCTCGCTGATCACGTCGGCCGGCAGCGTGCGCTCGTGGGTGACCAGGGCGATCAGGTCGCGCCGGGGCGTGCCGAGGTCGGCGAGCAGGTCCGCGTCCCCGACCGGCTCGGAGTCCGGCGGCGGCGCGTCCTCGTCGTCGTCCGGCACCGGCAGCTCGTCCTCGACGGCGCCGGTGAAGATCCCGGCCACCGGGTACGACTCGGCCGCCAGCCCGTCGGACACGAACACCCGGGGCTCGTCGGACCCGGCGTCGATCCGCAGGATCGCGACGTACTCGTCGTCCTCCTCGACGAACAGCAGCGCGGTCTCGGCGTCGCCGTCGACGTCCCGGACGCGGTCGGCGACCTCGTCCACATCGGACACCCCGTCGAGGTCGAGCTCCTCGGCGGTCCAGCCGCCCGGTGTGCGGGCCAGGGCGGCAGCGAAGTACGACACGTACGTCCCTCCGGATGAGTCAGTCGGCCGGCTGCAACGCGTCCAGGACGCGGGCGAACTGGGGACCGACCCCGATCCGATCCGCGACCGCGGTGAGCATCTCGTCCGCCCACAGGTCCACATCGTCCAGGATGAAGCCCAGGTCCCGTTCGTCCAGTCCCAGGTCGCGGAAGATGCCCAGGTCGCCCGCGGGCCACACCTCTTCCGGATCGGCCGGTTCGTCGTCGCCGGCGCCGCCGAGGAGGTCCAGCGCCTGCCGGGCCAGCTCCCACTCCTCGGCCGCGGTGACGTCGGACAGCAGCACCCGCAGCTCGCCCGTCGGCCCGAACCGCAGCGCCACGAAGAACTCGTCGGCCACGTTGACCAGGGCGATCGGGCCGCCCTCGGGCGGCTGGTGGCGCAGCGCGGCCACGCAGCGGTCCAGGTCGTCCAGCACGGCCGGCGGGAGCAGGGCGCAGTCCCACCGCCCGCCCTCGCGGAAGACCGCCATCGCGAAGCCGTCCTCCGCCACCCCGGCCTCCTCGCCGCGCGCTGTCGGGCGATGGTCGCAGTCCCGGTGCTCCGACGACAGCCCGGGATGCGGGGCGGGCGGCAGTCCGGGATGCGGGGCCGCCCGGGATGCGGGGCCCGCGGCGGCGTGGTGGGGTCGGCGGATGCGGCGGTGGGTGTTCGGCGACCAGCTCGGTCCGCACTACCTCGACGAACCGGGACAGCCGGTGCTGCTGGTGGAGTCGAAGGCCGTGTTCCGGCGGAGGCGCTTCCACCGGCAGAAGGCGCATCTGGTCCTCTCGGCCCTGCGGCACCGGGCGGCCGAGCTCGGGGACCAGGCCGTCCACCTGAGGACCGAGACGTACGGGGAGGCGCTGGAGCAGCTGGGCGAGCCGGTCTCGGTGACCCAGCCGACGTCGTTCTCGGCCGACGGGTTCGTGCGCCGGCACCCGGCGGTGGCCGAGGTGCTCCCCGACCGCGGGTTCGCCACGACCCGGGAGGAGTTCGCGGCCTGGGCCCACGGCCGGCGCCGGCGCCGCCTGCTGCTGGAGGACTTCTACCGGGAGAACCGGCGCCGGCACGAGGTGCTCATGGACGGCGCCGACCCGGCCGGCGGCACCTGGAACCTGGACGCCGACAACCGTGAGCCGCCGCCGCGCGGGGTGTCCACCCTGGACGTGCCGCGGCCGTGGTGGCCGGCCGAGGACGACATCGACGCCTCCGTCCGGGCCGACCTGGACGCGTGGGAGGCGGCCGGCGAGGTCGAGTTCGCCGGGGTGGACGGGCCGCGCTGGGCGGCGGCGACCCGGGACGAGGCGCTGCTCGCGCTGCGCCACTTCGTCCGGCACCGGCTGCCGACCTTCGGCCCGTACGAGGACGCGATGCTGGCCGGCGACCCGTGGATGGCGCACTCGGCGCTGTCGCCGGCGATGAACCTGGGCCTGCTGCACCCGCTGGAGATCGTCCGCGCGGCCGAGGACGCGTACCGGGCCGGGGACGCCCCGCTGGCCAGCACCGAGGGCTTCGTGCGGCAGGTGCTGGGGTGGCGCGAGTACGTCTGGTCGCTCTACTGGCACCTCGGCCCGGCGTACCGGAAGAAGAACGCGCTGCAGGCCCGGCGGAAGATCCCGGACTGGTTCCGGGACCTGGACGCGGCCGGCACGGTCGAGGCCCGCTGCCTGTCCACCGTGCTCGGCGGGCTGCGCGAGCGCGGCTGGGTGCACCACATCCCGCGGCTGATGGTGCTCGGCAACTACGGCCTGCAGCGCGGGCTGTCCCCGGCCGAGCTGACCGAGTGGTTCCACCTGTCCTTCGTGGACGGGTACGACTGGGTGATGCTGGCCAACGTCGTCGGCATGTCCCAGTGGGCCGACGGCGGCCTCATGGCCACGAAGCCGTACGCGGCCGGCGGGGCCTACATCGACCGGATGAGCGACTTCTGCGGCGGGTGCCGGTACGACCCGAAGAAGCGGCTGGGGCCGGACGCCTGCCCGTACACGGCGGGCTACTGGGGCTTCCTGGACCGCAACGCCGAGCACTTCGCCGGCAACCCGCGGATGGCGCAGCCGCTGGCCGGGCTGCGCCGGCTCGCCGACGTGCGCGAGGTCGTCGCGCAGGAACGGGAGCGCGGCACGACGCCGCCGTGACTGTTTACAGGCGCAGCTGAGCGGCGCATAGTCCGGGCATGGGTGAGGTGCTGCCGATGCCCAGGCTGGGCGGCGTCGTCGAGGACGTGCGCGGGGCCGGCCGGGCGCTGCGGGTGAGCTGGCACGGCGACACCGACGGGCTGGTCGTGCTGTCCCTGTGGCACGGCGCGCAGTGCACCGGCACGGTACGGGTGGCCGCGGCCGACGTACCGGTCCTGATCGAGGCCCTGCAGGTCGGGCTGCTCCCGCCGGAGCCGGTGGAAGCGGGCCCCGCGGGGCCGGCCCTGGAGCAGCCCGGGCCGAGGCCGGCCGGGCTGGACATCATCACCGGCCCGGGCGGCGCCGCCACCGGCTGAGCCGGCCCGGTTGGCGCGCCGGCACCGGCTGAGCCGGCCGGGCACCGTCGCCCCGGGCGCCGCCACCGGCTGAGCCGGCCCGGCCCGTACGGCACGATGAGCGCGTGCGGATCGCGGTGATGGGGCTGGGGCTGATCGGCGGATCGGTCGCGCGCCGGCTCGCGCCCGACCACGACGTCCGGGTCTGGGACACTGACGCCGCGACCCGGGACCTGGCCGCCGCGCGCGGCCTGACCGTGGCCGAGGACCCTGCCGCCGACCTGGTCGTGCTGGCCACCCCGATGGACGCGCTGCCGGCCGTCCTGTCGGGACTGTCTCCCGGCGACGGTCCGATCGTGACGGACGTGGGCTCGGTCAAGGTGCCGGTGCTGGCCGCCGCCCGGGCCGCCGGCCTGGCCGGCCGCTATGTCGGCGGGCACCCGATGACCGGGCTGGAGCAGTCCGGCTTCGAGGCCAGCGACCCCGGCCTGCTGGACGACGCGGTCTGGGTGCTGACGCTGGAGGAGGACACCGATCTGGACCGGTGGCTGACCGTGGCCGGGGTGGTGACCGCGGCCGGCTGCCGGGTGCTGCCGGCCACCGCGGCCGACCACGACGAGGCCCAGGCCAGGATCAGCGGCCTGCCGCACCTGCTGGCCTCGGCGCTGGCCGTGGCCGGGGCCAACGGCGGCCCGCTGGCCGGTGCGATCGCGGCCGGGTCGTTCCGGGACGGCACCCGGGTGGCCGGCACCCGGGCCGAATTCGTCGCCGCGCTCTGCGACGGCAACCGGGAGGCGCTGGCCCGGGTGCTGGACGAGACGCTGGCCGAGCTGTCCGCGGCCCGGGACGCGCTGGCCGGCGGTGGCTCGGTCCGGCCGCTGGCCGAGGCCGGCAACCGGGCCGCCCGGGCGCTGTCGCCGTCCGCCGGGACCGCCGTCAGCCTCGACCGCACCACCCCCGACCTGCGCGAACGGCTGCTGGCGCTCGGCACCGCCGGCGGCACGGTCGACGCGGTCACGGAGCGTGAGATTCGTGGACAAGTGTCGCGCGGCGCCGGTGCGGGAAAGTTGCCGCTGTGACGTTCAATGACGACGCGAGTCTGGACACCTCCCAGGTCGGCGACCGCCGGGGCATCGGCGGCGGTGGGCTGGCCATCGGCGGCGGCGGGCTCGGCATCGTGGGCGTGATCATCTACCTGGTGATCAGCGTGCTCGGCGGCAACGACCCGACCAGCGGCACCGGCGGGGCGGGGGTGCAGAGCCCGTTCCAGCCGGGGCAGACCGGCGCGGTCAGCCAGGAGGAGCTCTCCGGCGTGTGCAAGACCGGCGCCGACGCCAACGCCCGCGACGACTGCCGGATCGTCGGCTACACCAACAGCGTCCAGGCCTACTGGTCCAAGGCGATGGGCGACCGCTACCGGCCGGCCGAGACGATCATCTTCTCCGGCTCGGTGCAGACCGGCTGCGGCAACGCCACCACCGACGTCGGCCCGTTCTACTGCCCGGCCGACGGCAAGGCGTACTTCGACCTGGGCTTCTTCGACGAGCTGAGCACCCGGTTCGGGGCCAAGGGAGGCTCGTTCGCGCAGGGCTACGTGGTCGCGCACGAATACGGCCACCACATCCAGAACCTGCTCGGCACGTCCGACCGGGTCGGCAACGAGACCGGTCCGCAGAGCGGCTCGGTCCGCCTGGAGCTGCAGGCCGACTGCTACGCCGGCGTCTGGGCCAAGAACGCGACCGACACCACCGGCGCCAACGGCAAGCCGCTGTTCGCCTCGATCACCGCCAACGACATCTCGATCGCGCTGGACGCGGCCGCCTCGGTCGGCGACGACCGGATCCAGTCCAAGGCCCAGGGCCGGGTCAGCCCGGAGTCGTTCACCCACGGCACGTCGGCGCAGCGGCAGAAGTG
>DATINN010000535.1:0-4138 GCA_035474175.1 Mycobacteriales bacterium
CGCGGTGGCGGCGGCTCAGTAGGCCTCAGTAGGCCTCAGTAGGCCTCAGTGGGCTTCAGTAGCCGATGGGCAGGCCGGCGTAGTTCTCGGCCAGCCCGGTCGCGCCGGCCCGGCTGCGCACCACCCAGCGCAGCTGGGACAGCTGCAGCTCCGCGTCGAAGTCGTCGCCGCTGCGGTGCAGCATCGTCGTCATCCACCAGGAGAAGTGGGTGCAGCGCCAGACCCGGCGCAGCGCCGTCTCCGAGTAGGCGTCGGCGAGGCGGGAGTCCTTGTCCCGCAGCAGCGCGGTCAGCGCCGGCGCGAGCAGGCCGACGTCGGCCACGGCCAGGTTGAGCCCCTTGGCCCCGGTCGGCGGCACGATGTGCGCGGCGTCGCCGGCCAGGAAGAGCCTCCCGTACGACATCGGCGCCTGCACGAAGCTGCGCATCGGCAGCACGCTCTTCTCGGTGATCGGCCCGGGCACCCGCTCCGGTCCGATCCGGACGGCCAGCTCGGCCCAGATCCGCTCGTCGGGCCACTCCTCCACGGACGTCCCGTTGGGGACCTGCAGGTAGAGCCGGCTCACCGTGGCCGAGCGCATCGAGTGCAGCGCGAACCCGTTGGGGTGCCAGGCGTAGATCAGCTCGTCGGTGGAGGGCGCGACGTCGGCCAGGATGCCCAGCCAGGAGTACGGATAGGTGCGCTGCCAGCTGGTGGCGTCGGGGACCGAGGCCCGGCAGGGCCCGAAGGACCCGTCGCAACCGACCACCACGTCCGCGTCCAGCCGCTCGGCCCGCCCGGCCACGGTGTACGTCACGTACGGCCGGTCGGTGACGTCGTGCACGGCGGTGTCGCTCACCTCGTACACGATCTGCTGGCCGGCCGCGTCCCGGGCCCGGTCGAGGTCCTTCTGCACCTCGGTCTGCCCGTAGACCCAGACCGACCGGCCGACCAGGTCCAGGAAGTCGAGGTGGTGGCGCTCGCCCGGCCACTGCAGGTGGATGCCGTGGTGCTGGTCGCCCTCGGCGTGCAGCCGGGTGCCGAGGCCGGCGGCGTCGAGCAGCTCGACGGTCGAGCTCTCCAGGATGCCGGCCCGGATCCGCGACTCGACGTGGTCGCGTGAGCGGGTCTCGACCACCACCGACTCGATCCCGTCCAGGGCCAGCAGGTGGGACAGCAGCAGGCCGGCCGGGCCCGCACCGACGATCGCGACCTCGGTCCGAATGGGACTCATTCTGACAAGCCGGTGACGCGCATGGTGACGTTGATCCGTCCACTGGGGACACCGGTGGCCGGGTCGGCCGTGCCGGGCAGGATCCGCGGCACGCCGTGGTAGGCGAACCGGCTCTGCCGGCCGAACACCACCGCGTCCCCGGACGCCAGCACCACGTCGGTGTACGGCCGGCCGCGGTTGGCCGTGTTGCCGAACCGGAACACGCCGCTGTCGCCGACGCTGAGGGAGACCACCGGGTCGGCCGCGACCTCGTCCCTGTCCTGGTGCATGCCCATCCTCGCGCCCGGGTCGTACCAGTTGACCAGGGCCGTGTCGGGCCGGTAGTCGACGGCCTCGCCGTACGCGTCCGCGACGGCCCGGCGGCCGAGGTCGCCGAGCCAGTCGGGGAAGTCCAGGACGCGGGCGCCGTTCCCGTCCTCGGCGGTGCGGGTGTAGCCGTAGGGCTGCCAGTGCCAGCCCAGGCAGACCATCCGCACGGACATCGGGTGGCCGCCGGGCAGCACCGCCGCGCGCACCGGCACCGGTCCGGCCGCCCACTCCCGGTACGCCGCCACCAGCCGCTGCTGACCGGACAGGTCGAGCCAGCCGGGCAGGTGCACCGCGCCCGGCCCGAGCTCGGTGCGGGGTCGCTCGAACAACGTCACGTCTTCCACTCCCGATACCGGTCCGGCAGGCAATTGGCGCACGGCCGGTAGCCCGTCGCAACCGCGGTGGCCTCGTCGGCGAAGAACACCCGGTGCCGCACGTAGTGGCCCCGGGCGATCCAGCGCGCCGCCCCGGCGCAGTCCAGCCGGCCGTAGACCCTGGTGCGCCGGTGCCCGCCCAGGGTGCCCTGCACCGGACTCTCGTACGGCCCGTCCGGGCCGAGCAGCGTCCAGCTCATGCCGCGTCGTGGAAGACGAGGGCGAGGGTGAGGCGCTCGCCGGAGCGGATCACCGAGACGCCGTGCCGGACCGGCGCCGCCGACCAGCCCCGGGCGCCGCGGACCGGACGGTCCCGGGTGGTGAAGACCAGGCCGTGCCCGTGCGGGATCAGCGTCGCGGTGCCCCGGGACTGCGCCCGCGGCCGCTGCTCGTAGAGCAGGAATTCCCCGCCGGTGTGGTCGACGCCGGGGTCGTTGAGGTTGATCACGACCTGCAGCGGGAAGACGAGGTCGCCGTAGAGGTCGCGGTGCAGCGCGTTCCAGTCGCCCTGCCGGTAGCGCAGCAGGATCGGCGTCGACTTCGTCGGCCCGGCCCGGTGGCACATCTCCAGCCACTCGTCCAGGCTGTCCGGCCAGGGCGTCGCGCGGCCCAGCCGGGTCCACCAGTCCCGGGCGATCGGCAGCAGCTTCGGGTAGAGCGCCTGCTTCAGCTCGGTCACCGCGGCCGGGAACGGTTCGGTGAAGTAGCGGTACTCGCCCTGCCCGAAGCGGTGCCGGGCCATGTCCACTGTGGACCGGAACCGGGAGTCGTCGCCGTAGAGGGCGGCGATCTCCTTCGTCTCGGCCGGTTCCAGCAGCGGCCCCAGGCCGGCGCAGCCGAGCTCGTCCAGCTCGGTCCCGATCGCGGTCCAGTCGGCCGCGTCGACGCGCTCGCCGTGGCTCATGCCGCCTCCAGGTCCAGCAGCGCCCGCTTGGCCTCGACCCCGCCGGCGTAGTTGCCCATCGCGCCGTCGGACCGGACGATCCGGTGGCAGGGCACGACGACCGGCAGCGGGTTGGTGGCGCAGGCGGTGCCGACCGCGCGGACCGCCTTGGGGTTGCCGGCCAGCGCGGCCAGCGCGGCGTAGGAGGCCGTCCGGCCGTAGCCGACGTCGGTGGCCAGGTGGTGCAGGACGGTGGCCCGGAAGCCGCGGGCCAGCCGCCAGTCCAGCGGCAGGTCGAACTCGTGCCGCCGGCCGGCGAAGTAGTCCTCCAGCTCGCGGGCGGCCGGGTCGAGCCGGGCCGGGGCGGCCAGCACCCGCGGGCTGATCCGGTCGGCCAGGTCCTGCAGGACGGCGTCGTGGTCCTGGACCGGGTACGCGACCCGGACCAGTCCCTGCTCGGTGGCGGCCAGCAGCAGCGGGCCGACCGGTGTGTCCAGCGTCCGGTACGCGACGTCGAGCAGCCCCTCGGCCGCGGCGGTCTCGGCCAGCCGGGTCCGGAGAGCGTCCACTTCGGACGGTGCCACCGGGAAGGCGCTTCTCACGTCGTTGGTCGTCTCGCCGGTTGGCCGGCTGGTGATCTCGGTCATCTGGTTGCTCCTGTGGTTCGGCGCAGCGCGGCGATGCCGTCGGCCGCGGCGCGGCGGGCCGCGGCCACGGTGCCGCCGAGGATCTCGGCGACCTGGGCGTAGGGCAGGCCGGTGAGGTAGTGGTAGGCGACCGCCTGGCGCTGCTTGTCCGGCAGCGCGGCCACGGCGGCGGCGAGGTCGAGGCCGGCGGTGGTGTCGGGGCCGGCGGTGGTGTCGGGGCTCGGCCGGTCCGGGGGTTCGGCGACCGGGACGGCGCGGCGGGCGGTGGCGCGGGTCACGTCGATGGCCTTGCGGTGGGCGATCGTCACCAGCCAGGCCTCGACGTTGGCGTCGGCCGGCAGCTGCGGATACGCCCGCAGCGCGGCCAGGAAGGTCTCCGACCAGGCGTCGTCGGCGTCGGCGGTCCCGAGCACGGCGCGACAGACCCGCAGGACCGTCGCCCCGTGCTCGGCCACCACCCGCTCGAACGGCACTTTCGCCCCGCGGGCGGCGCTGGGAGCCGGGGTCAAACCGCCTCCAGGACCTGCTGGCCGGACTCCAGGTCGAGCAGGTGGCGCTTGCGGTCCAGGCCGCCGGCGTAGCCGGTGAGCTTCCCGTTCGCGCCCACCACCCGGTGGCAGCCGACCAGGATGGACAGCGGGTTGCTACCCACGGCCGCGCCGATCTCCGGCGCGGTGCAGCCGAGCGTCCGGGCCAGGTGCCCGTAGGTCAC
>DATINN010000536.1:0-2376 GCA_035474175.1 Mycobacteriales bacterium
GGCCGACACGGCGGTCCGGGACGACTGCAGCGCCCGGTCCCCGGCCCGGACGGACCGGACCAGCTCGGCCAGCTGGGCCTCGCCCACCGCCGGCGGCTCGACCGCCCGCGGCGCCGCCGGCCGGCCCGCCGTCCGCCGCGCGTCCGGCCGGGTGATCACCACGGCGCCGTCCGGCGACTCGGCCACCGGCGCGTACCCGGCGTCGCGCAGCGCCGCCAGCAGCCGCTCCACCCCGGCCTTGGCCACCACCACCGTCGGCGCGATCCGGCGCAGCCGTACGGACTCCACCTTGCGGTCGGCGACCACGGTGGTCAGCAGGGCCTCGTCGTCGCAGCGCAGGTAGGACCCGGCGGTGCCGGTCCGCAGCGCCCCGTGCCGCCGGGCCACGTCGTCGATCAGGTAGGTCAGGGCCTGCGGCACCGGCGTCCGCGACCGGGACCGGAACAGCTCGTGCAGCTCGGCCGCGGACCGGCCCACGTCCAGCGCCCGCCGCACGGTCGCCTCGGTCACCCGGTAGACGGTGGCCGCGCCGGCCGACTCCACATCCGCGACCAGCACCATCTCCCGGGCCAGCTCGACCTCCAGCGGCCCGGGTGCGACGACGGTCAGGTCGGCCTGCACGAGCACGTGGTCGACCGGGGCCGGCAGCCGCCCGGCCAGCGCGGTCGCCACCGCCGGCTCGGCCGCGCCCGCCACCAGCTCCCGCCCGTACGAGGTGAGGGCGCCGCGGCCGGTCACGCCCAGCAGCTCGGCCTCCATCAGGAAGCCCTCGATCAGGTCGGCCCGTTGCCCGCCGCGCCGGGGCGAGCGCCAGGCCAGCTGCTCGGCGATGTCGCCGGCCGGCAGCGCGGAGCCGGCGGGCAGGCCGGCCAGCACGGTCAGCACCCGGCGCCGGGTGCCGGGTGCGCTGGTCCGCTCCACCTCCATCGACAGCGGCGCCAGGGCCCGGCCGCGGTCGTCGCGCTGCCCGACCAGGCTCGGCAGCCGGGTCATGCCCAGCCACGCGGTCGCCAGCCGGACCCAGCGCGGCTCGGCGTCGAGCGCGAGCCAGCTGTCGTAGCGCTCGGTCGGCAGCCACAGGGGCTCCGGTCCGCCGCCGACGTCGAGCAGCCCGGCGGCCCGGGCGATCTCCAGCAGGGCGGCCGTGGTCGGCTCGTCCGCGTCGATGGCCTTGGCGCTGCGGCGCAGCTCGCGCACCCCGAGCCCGCCCGAGCGCAGCTCCCCCGGCGGGTCCAGCGCCCACGCCTCCAGCAGCGTCTCCACCAGCCGCAGCACGGTGAGCACCTGGCCGGCCCCGGCGTCGTCGGCGGTGCCGGCGCCGATGTCCTTGGCCTCGGTCGCCGGCGGGTGCAGCCGCAGCGGTCCCAGCGGGGCGTCGCCGCGGACCAGCAGGCCGACCTCGCGGGGCAGCTCGACCGTGTCGGAGTCGATGGCGACCAGCAGCCCGTGCGCCAGCAGCCAGCGGACCGGGGTGTCGGCGTCTGCGGCCGCAACCGGGCGGGTGGCGTCCCGGACGGTGCCCATCGGCGCCCCGGCCGCGAGCTGGGCCAGCACCTCGCGCTCGCGCGGGCCGGCCGCGCCGTAGAGGTTCTTCAGCCGGACCGGGTCGGTCAGCGCCTCGGTCAGCAGCGCGCCCGCGGCCGGCTGGCGCTGGTCGGGCAGGCCGAGCGCGGCCAGCACCGGGGCGAGCTGGGTGCCGGTCACGATCGTCAGCAGCGTCCCGTACGGCCGGCCGAGCCCGCCGGCGTGCACCCCGACGACCTCGCGGACCGTGCCCGGCACGTGCAGCGCGTCGTCGTCGCCCCAGACCAGGGCCAGCCCGCGCAACCGGTCGACCGCGGCCCGGACGTCGGCGGCCGGGGCGCCGGCCAGCAGCCCGCGCACGTCCCCGTACGACCCCGCGGTGCCGGACAGCAGCGTGGCCGCGTAGCCGACAGCGCCGTCGCGCGGGCCGCCGGTCTCGGTGGCCAGCAGCACCGCGTCCAGCACCTGCAGGTGCCAGGCGTCGAGGTCCTCCAGCGCCCGCAGCACCGAGAACCGCACACCGGCCCGGTTGGCCAGCGCGCCGAGGTCGCCCGCGGCCGGCACGCCCAGGTCGGGCCGGGCCCGCAGCAGCCCGGCGAGCATCTCGTCGGGCTGGGCACGCAGCCAGTCGGCAAGGCTGCGCGCCCTGGTGTCGCCGGTCCTGCTCATCCGTTCCAGAGTAGTGGTCGGGACCGGGAGGCGCGTGTGGACCAAGGCCCGCTCGCTAGCATCCGCGGATGCGGACACTCCACTTCGGCCTCCGCGTGGCCGACCCGGAGCGGTCGGTCGCCTTCTACACGGCGGTCGGCTACGAGGTGCTCGGGACCGTGCCGGACACCCCGATCGGCCGGC
>DATINN010000537.1:0-3526 GCA_035474175.1 Mycobacteriales bacterium
GGCCGGCGGGCACCTGGCCTGGGTGTTCGGGGCGGGTGCGGGCTGGCCGCCCGAGCGCCGGGACCGGCTCGGGGAGGTGGTCGCCCGGCACATGTGGGACGACGTCGACCCGGCCTTCGACCCCGAGGGCCACCTGCTGGAACGGGCGACCAGCCTGGACATCTCCGGCCGCCGGCTCGAGGAGTGGCCGGCGGCGCTGCGGGCCGAGGTGCTGGCGGCGTGGCCGCGGCTGGACCTGGCGGCCCGGTTCACCGCCTGCTTCGCCGACCAGGCCGCGCGCAAGCCGGACAGCTCGGCCGCGGCGGCGATCCGCTCCGGCCTCGCCGCCCGCATCGCCGCCAACCCCCTCGACACGCCGGAGCGGTGAGCGGCGCTACCCCTTCGGGACCTGGGTGAAGCGCAGGTGGTTCCCGGACGGGTCGCGGAACGCGCAGTCCCGCCCGTACGGCTGGTCGATCGGCTCCTGCACCACCTCGACGCCCTTGGCCCGCAGGTCCTCGAACGTCCCGTCGACGTCCGGGGTCAGGAAGATGATGCCGGGGGTCAGGCCCTTGGCCGTCACCTCGAGGGCGGCCTTGACGTCCTCCGGCGGGCTGAACGGCGCCCCCGGCGGCAGCAGCCCGATCTCCAGCTGCTGGTCGGCCGGGGCGACGGTCACCCAGCGCATGCCGTCGCCGAGCGAGACGTCCTGGCGCTTCTCCAGCCCCAGCATGTCGGTGTAGAAGGCCAGGGCGATGTCCTGGTCGTGGACGGTCAGGAAGCAGTGGCTCACGGTGAGGTTCGTCATGGGCGCAAGCCTGCCGGTCCACCGCCTACGTGCGCTTCTCCAGATCTGCTCGCTGTCGCACCGGCCGGCTGAGCCGGGCCGCGAAGCAGGCCGGCACCTGGGCCAGGGCCCGGTGGTCGCGGGCCCGGTAGGCGCTCGGGCTCTCGCCCACCAGCTCGGTGAACCGGCTGCTGAACGAGCCCAGCGACGTACACCCGACGGTCATGCAGACCTCGGTGACCGACAGGTCGCCGTTCCGCAGCAGCGCCTTGGCCCGCTCGATCCGCCGCGTCATGAGGTAGCTGTACGGACTCTCCCCGTACGCCTTGTGGAACTGGCGGGAGAAGTGCGCGGGCGACATCAGCGCCACCCGGGCCAGGGCCGGCACGTCCAGCGGCTGCGCGTAGTCGCGGTCCATCACGTCCCGGGCCCGGCGCAGCAGGGCGAGATCCTCCAGCTCCACGGCGCCAGCATGCCAGCCGCCGCCCCGGAACTGTCACACCCTCCCGCTACAACGTCGCCCATGACCGCAGACCTTGGTGTCGACCTCGATCTCGACCACATGCTCGGGCTGATCGAGAGCCGCAGCGCCGCCGTCCGCTCGGCGCTGGCCGGGGCGCTCGACGAGCGGGTGCCCGGCTGCCCCGACTGGACCGGGCGCGACCTGCTGGCCCACCTCGGGGAGGTGCAGCGGTTCTGGGCCCAGGTCGTGGTGGCCGGTAAACCGGAGGCGCCGCCGGACGACGACGACGTGCCCGAGCGCCAGCCGGTCGGCGACCTGCTCGACTGGTCGGAGCGGTCCACCGGCGCCCTGCTGGACGCGGTGCGCGCCGCCGGGCCCGACCGGCCGGCCTGGTCCTGGTGGGGGCCGACGACCTCGGGCCGGATCGCCCGCCACCAGGTGCAGGAGGCCGGCGTGCACGCCTGGGATGCCGAGGACACGATCGGCCGGGCCGGCGCCCTGCTGCCGGACGAGCTGGCCGCCGACGGCGTGGACGAGTTCCTCACCCTCGAGGTGCCGACCAACGGCACCTGGCCACACCGGCCGGCCACGGTCGGGCTGACCGCGGCCGGCGTCCCGGCCGGCGGCTGGCGGGTCAGGCTCACCGCCGCCGGTGGCACGGTCGAGCGCGGCCCCGCGGCCGGCGACGCCGTGCTCGGCGGCAGCGCGTCCGCGCTGATCCTGGCGCTGTACGGTCGGCGTCCGATGGACAGCCTGTCGATCACCGGGGATCCGGAGGTGGCCCGGCGGTTCCTCGGCTGGTTCCGGACGGAGTGAAGGGGAGGGCGCCGTGCCGATGCGCCGGTTGACGGTCCGGGCGCCCCTGAGCTTCGACTCCGTGCGGGCCGAGCTGGAGGTGCCGGCCGAGTTCCCGGCCGACGTGCTGGCGGAGGCGGCGGCCGCCGCGGGTGCGCCGGTGCTGCCGGCCGAGGACGCGACGGACATCCCGTTCGTGACCGTCGACCCGCCCGGCAGCCGTGACCTGGACCAGGCGCTGCACCTGGCCGCGCTCCCGGCCGGCGGCTTCCGGGTCAGCTACGCGATCGCCGACGTGGCCGCGTACGTGCGGCCTGGCGGCGCGGTCGACGCCGAGGCCCGGAAGCGGACCCAGACCCTCTACAGCCCCGACCTGCGCACCCCGCTGCACCCGTCGGTGCTGGGCGAGGCCGCGGCCAGCCTGCTGCCGGGCCAGCTGCGGCCGGCCGTGCTGTGGCGGATCGACCTCGACGCGGCCGGCGAGGTCACGGCCGTCGACGTGCGGCGGGCGCTGGTGCGCAGCCGGGCCCAGCTCGACTACCCGGGGCTGCAGGCCGCGGTCGACGCCGGCGACCCGCCGGAGCCGGTGGCGGCGCTGGCCGCGGTGGGGGAGCTGCGGCTGGCGCTGGCCGCGGCCCGGCACGCGACCGAGCTCGACGTCCCCGAGCAGGAGGTGGTGCCGGGCGCGGGCGGCGGCTGGACGGTGGAGTTCCGCCGGCAGCTGCCGGCCGAGCGCTGGAACGCGCAGATCTCCCTGCTCACCGGCGCCTGCGCGGCCCGGCTGATGCTCGACGGCGGGGTCGGCCTGCTGCGCACGCTGCCGGCGCCGCGGCCGGCCGACGTGGCCGCGCTGCGCCGGCTGGCGCCGGCGCTGGGCGTGCCCTGGCCGGACGGGGCCGAGCCCGGGGACGTGATCTCGGCGCTGGACGGGGCGACGCCGGGGCAGGCCGCGTTCCTGGAGCACGCGGCGGTGCTGCTGCGCGGCGCGGCGTACACGCCCTTCGACGGGACGCCGCCGGCCGACCCGCTGCACCACGCCGTCGGCATGCCGTACGCGCACGTCACCGCGCCGATCCGGCGGCTGGTCGACCGCTTCGGCAGCGAGGTCTGCCTGGCGCTGGCCGCGGGCGCGCCGGTGCCGGACTGGGCCCGGGCCGCGCTGCCGGAGCTGCCCGCCCTGATGACCGGCGGCGGGCGGCTGGCCGGGTCGCTGGACCGGGCCGTGGTCGACGCGACCGAGGCCTGGCTGCTGGCCGGGCAGGAGGGCCGCGACTTCCCGGCCGTGGTGCTGGACGCGGGCAAGGACAAGGGCACGGTCGTGCTGGCCGAGCCGGCCGTGCGGGCCACCTGCACCGGCGCCGACCTGCCGGTGGGGGAGACGGTCACCGCCCGGCTGGAGGTGGCCGACCAGGACAAGCGGCTGGTGCGGTTCGCCCGGGCGCCCGTCGCGTAGGTTCGGGCGATCACCGATCTGCAGGGAGATGCCGTGCCGGACGTCAAGG
>DATINN010000538.1:0-3695 GCA_035474175.1 Mycobacteriales bacterium
GCCGGCCTGCTGGAGTGCGCGACGCTGGAGGACTACCTGGTCGAGGTGGAGGCCGGCCTGGCCTTCGTACGCCGGACCGGCAACGAGTCGACCGCGCAGTGGCTGGAGAGCTACCGGTGGCTGGCCGACGTGCTGCGCGGCGCCGGTCCCGGGGCCGACGGCGGCGAGGACACCGACCAGATCCCGCTCGACCGCTACGCCGGCAACCCCGGGGCGCTGCTCTACGCGCACATCGCCCGGGCCCTGGCGGCCGCCGTCGTCGAGGACGAGGCCGGCCTGGCCCGGCACGCCGCGGCGGCGATGTCGATGCTGGAGGCGGCGCCCGGGCACTACCCGACGGCGATCGCCCACCTGCTGCACGGGCTCGCGCTGGCGGCGCGGGCCCGCGCCGCCGACCCGGCCGGCCGGGACCAGGCGCTGGCCGAGCTGGACGACGTCACGGCCTGGCTGGCGAGCCGGGCCGCGGACGCGCCGGACAACTTCCTGCACCTGGTACGGCTGCTGGAGGCGGAGCGGGCCTGGGCCGTCGGCGACTTCCGCGCGGCCGCGTCGGCCTTCGACGCCGCGCTGCGCGAGGTCGCGCAGCGGCAGCGGCCGTGGCACCGGGCCCTCATCGCCGAGCGCGCGGCCCGCTGCTACCTGGCCCACGGGGTGGAGCACATCGGCCAGGACCTGCTCGGGCAGGCCCGGCAGGCGTACGCGGCCTGGGGCGCGACGGCCAAGGTGGCCCAGCTGGACTGGGCGTACCCGGGACTGCGGCCGGGGTCGGGCCCGGCCGCCGGCGTCGGGCCCGGCCGGCCGGTCACGACCGGCACGCTCGACCTGCTCGGCATCGTCGCCGCCTCGCAGGCGCTGAGCTCGGAGACCGGCATCGACGGGCTGCACGCCCGGGTGGTCGAGGTGCTCAGCGCCATGACCGGCGCCACCGGCGTGCACCTGCTGCTGTGGAGCGACGACCGCAGGCAGTGGCTGGCCACCCCGGCCCTGGTCCCCGCGGCCGGGCCGGCCCGCGACGCGCCGATGTCCGTGCTGCGCTACGTGCAGCGGGTGCGGGAGCCGCTGGTCGTGGACGACGTCGCCCGCGACGACCGGTTCGCCCGCGACCCCTACTTCGCCGGGATGGCCGGCTGGTCGCTGCTGGCCCTGCCGGTCCTGGGCCGCGGGACCCTGCGGGCGGTGCTGCTGCTGGAGAACCGGCTCCTGCGCGGCGCGTTCACGGCCGACCGGCTCGACGCGGTCAAGCTGATCGCCGGGCAGCTGACCGTCTCCCTCGACAACGCCCAGCTCTACGCGGAGCTGACCGAGTCCCGGGCCCGCATCGTCACGGCCGCCGACCAGACCCGCCGGCGCATCGAGCGCGACCTGCACGACGGCGCCCAGCAGCGGCTGGCCAACCTCGCGATCCAGGCCCGGCTGGCCCAGGACGCCGCGCCCCCCGGCAGCGCCGAGCTGGTGGCCCGGCTGGACACGCTGGCCACCGAGGCCAACCGGGCGATGGGCGAGCTGCTGGAGCTCGCCCGCGGCATCCACCCGGCGGCGCTGGCCGACGGCGGCCTGCGCCCGGCCCTGCGCGCGCTGGCCCGCCGCTCCACCGTCCCGGTCGACCTGCAGGTGCGGGTGGAGGGACGGCTGCCCGAGCAGGTCGAGACGGCCACCTACTTCGCGGTCGCCGAGGCGCTGACCAACACGACCAAGCACGCCGGGGCCGCGGCCGCCACCGTCACCGTCACCGCCGACGACGACGTCCTGCGGATCCGGGTCAGCGACGACGGCCGCGGCGGCGCCGACCCCGCCGGCGGCTCCGGCCTGGTCGGGCTCCGGGACCGGGTCGAGGCGCTGGGCGGCCGGCTGTCCATCCGGACCGCTCCGGACGCCGGCACCACCGTGGACGCGGAGCTCCCGCTGGGCCGGCCCGGGCCGGGCTGACCTCAGCGTGCTCCGGTCCCCGGTCCGGTCAGGACCGCACGAAGGCCAGGAGGTCGGCGTTGATCGTCTCCGCCTGGGTGGTGGGCATGCCGTGCGGGAAGCCCGCGTACGTCCTCAGCGTCCCGTTCTGGACCAGCTCGGCGCTCAGCAGCGCGGAGTCCGCGATCGGGACGATCTGGTCGTCCTCGCCGTGCATGACCAGCACCGGCACCGTGATCTTCTTCAGGTCGTCGGTGAAGTCGGTCTGCGAGAAGGCGACGATGCCGTCGTAGTGGGCCTTGGCGCCGCCCATCATCCCCTGCCGCCACCAGTTCTGGATGAGCGCCTCCCGGGGCTCCACACCGGGCCGGTTGAAGCCGTAGAACGGTCCCGCCGCCAGCTCCCGGTAGAACTCCGACCGGTTGGCGGCCAGCTGGGCCTGGAACCCGTCGAAGACGCTCTTCGGCAGGCCGCCCGGGTTGGCCTCGGTCTGCACCATGATCGGCGGCACTGCGCTGATCAGCACGGCCTTGGCGACGCGGTCCTCGCCGTGCCGGGCAATGTAGTGCGCGACCTCGCCGCCGCCGGTGGAGTGTCCGATGTGGACGGCGTCGCGCAGGTCGAGGTGCTCGGTCAGCGCGGCCAGGTCGTCGGCGTAGTGGTCCATGTCGTGGCCGTCGCTGGTCTGGGTCGAGCGGCCGTGCCCGCGCCGGTCGTGCGCGACGACCCGGTAACCCTGGCCCACGAAGAACAGCAGCTGGGTGTCCCAGTCGTCGGCGGACAGCGGCCAGCCGTGACTGAAGACGATCGGCTGGCCCGACCCCCAGTCCTTGAAGAAGATCTCCGTGCCGTCGGCCGTCGTGATCGTGCCCATGCTGGCCTCCTGTGTCAGTGGATCGGTCCAACCATCGCGCCGGCGGGTCCGCGGGGTCAGCCCGGCCAACCACCAGCCCCGGCCCATGCCATCGGCCGTTTCCGGCTTCCGGCTAGCTGCAATGCCGCCGGCCGCCGTACGCGGGACGATCCTCGTATCGTGGGCGACTTCTCCACGGCACTGGCCGATACTCGAGGCCATGACGACCCGGCCGCAAAGCCGCCGACCCGGGAGAGGACCGTGATCCGGTGAGCGGGGATGGCCGGCGGGTCGTCCTCGCCGACGACGACATCCTGCTCCGGGAAGGCCTGGCCAGCCTGCTGGAGCACTCCGGCCTGCAGGTCGTCGGCCAGGCCGGCGACGGCGCGCAGCTGCTGGCGCTCGTCGCCGGCACGCGGCCCGACCTGGTCGTGGTGGACGTCAGGATGCCGCCGACCGGCACGACCGAGGGTCTGGACGCGGCCCGGCAGATCCGGGCCCAGCACCCGGAGATCGGCATCCTGGTCCTGTCGGCGCACGCCGACGTCGAGCACGCGGTGGAGCTGCTGGCCACCGGCCGCGGCGTCGGCTACCTGCTCAAGAGCCGGGTCACCGACGTGGCCGACTTCGTCGACACGCTCGACCGCATCGCCAAGGGCGGGTCGGTCGTCGACCCCGTGCTGGTGCAGGAGCTGGTCATGGCGCGCCGGCGCAACGACCCGCTGGGCCGGCTCAGCACCCGGGAACGGGAGGTGATGGGGCTGATGGCGGAGGGCCGGTCCAACGCCGGCATCGCCCGGCGCCTGTGGGTGAGCGAGGGCACGGTGGAGAAGCACGTACGGAGCATCCTGGCCAAGCTGGACCTGACGGAGACCGACGACGACCACCGCCGGGTCCTGGCCGTGCTCACCTTCCTGGAGGCCCGCTGACCGGCCCG
>DATINN010000539.1:0-2474 GCA_035474175.1 Mycobacteriales bacterium
GAGCGGATCAACCGGACGGAACAGCGCGGATCAGGCTGGCCCGGCCCGCGGATCAGCCTGATCCGGCCCGCGGATCAGCGCGGCCCGGCCCGCGGATCAGCCTGATCCCCGCGGATCAGCGCGGTCCGACCGTCCGGAAGCGCCGGTGGGAGCGCAGCCGCGCCGCCGCCTGGGCCGCCCGGCAGGACGGGCAGTCCGGGTGCCAGGTGCCCGGCCCGGCGTGCTCGCGCGGGTCCAGCACCGGGTCGACCAACGTGGCCAGGTCGTCCAGCTCGGCCCAGAGCAGCCCGTCGGCCTGGATGACGAGCCCGTGCTGCCGGCCGTGCTCGTCGTCGGCGACCACCGCCCGCTCCCCGTACACGGCGGCCAGGATGTCGTCGCGGACGTGCGGGAGCTCCCGCAGCCGCGGTATCTCGGCCTCGATGGCCCGCCGCGCCGCCGCGAGCCGCGGCAGGTCGGGCGAGCGGACGATCGGGATGAAGGGCTGGTCGGTCACACGTCCCCCGGTACTGGTTCCTCGGCCGCCGCGCCGGCGCGGCCTCTCTCGTGGACTCGACCCGAACACATGTTCGCATGCCGTCACCGAACGCGACCAGCGCAACGGAGCGTCAGAACGCTGGCCCCGGCCGGCCGCAGCTGGCACCGTGACGCCGATGGACCTCAGGCAGCATCACCACGAGCCGCTGCCGGTGCTGCGGCGCCGGCTGCTGATCGCCGGTGTGGTGCTGTTCGTGCTGGGTGTGGCCCTGAGCGTGGTCGTCGCGAGCTCCGCCGTCCTGCAGCCGCTGGACGACCGGTTCCTGCGCCTGATGGTCAGCCTCCGGACCACCCCGGCCGTCGACGTGGGCAAGGTGCTCAACGTCGCGTTCGGCACCGCCGTCCTGCTCCCGTTGCGCATCGTGATCACCGTGGTGCTGGCCGTCCGGCGGCACTGGGCCGCGCTCGGCGCCTGGCTGGCCACGCTGGCGACCAGCGAGCTGCTCATCGGCCCGCTCAAGGCGCTGGTCGACCGGCCGCGCCCGCCCGGCCCGCTGATCGCGACGTCCGGGGCGTCGTACCCGTCCGGGCACGCGATCGCCTCCGCCGTGACCGCGATCGGCGTGGTGATGGCGCTGACCTCGGGCCGCCGCCGGCTGCACTGGATGGTGGCCGCGGTCTGCCTGGCCGCGCTGGTCGCGCTGAGCCGGACCTACCTCTCCGCGCACTGGCTGACCGACGTCGTCGGCGGCTCGCTGCTCGGCGCCGGGCTGGCGCTCGGCATCCCGGAGGGGGTGGAGGTGTGGCGGGACCGGCGGCTCAGTCGTCGCCGTCCGGGACCACCACCGACAGCAGCCAGCTGACGACGCTGACCACGATCGCGCCCCAGAAGCCGGACCAGAACCCGTCCACGTGGAACGGCGCCCCGGCCGCGTTGCTCACCGCGGCCACCAGCCAGAACAGCAGCCCGTTGACGACCAGCGCGAACAGGCCCAGGGTCAGGATGACCAGCGGCAGCGACAGCAGCTTGACCACCGGCTTGATCGTCGCGTTGACCAGGCCGAGGACCGCGCCGACCACGACCAGCGTCAGCACCTTCTTGCCGGTCGAGTCGGTGGTCACGTCGACGCCGCCGACGAGCAGCGTCGCGACCCACACGGCGATGGCGTTGAGCACGACTCTGATGAGGATTCCCACGGCGCACATCCTGGACCACGGGCCGTACCGGTGATCACCCGGATCCTGCCCCCAAGGGCAGGCAAAGGGGAGTATCACTGTCCGCATGACGACGACGCAGGACCGGGCCGCCGCGCTGTCCGACCGGCTGCTCGGGCAGACCGTGCAGATCGTCGAGGCGGCCGCGGTCTGGCTCGGTCACGAGCTGGGCTGGTACGGGGCGCTCCGCGACGGCGGGCCGGCCACCCCGCCGGAGCTGGCCGCCCGCACCGGCACCCAGGAGCGGTACGCCCGGGAGTGGCTGGAGCAGCAGGCGGTGGCCGGGATCCTGGACACCGACGGCACGACGTACGCGCTGCCGGCGGCGCACGCCGAGGTCCTGCTCGACCAGGACAGCCCGCTCTGCACCGAGCCGATCGGCCGCTCGATGCTGGTCGCGGTCCGGCAGCTGCCGGCGATCGCGGCCGCGGCCCGGTCCGGCGGCGGCGTGCCCTGGCAGGCGTACGGCCCGGAGATGTCGGCGGCGCAGGGCGACGGCAACCGCCCGGCCCTGCGGCACGTGCTGGCCGGCGAGTGGGTGCCGCAGCTGCCGGAGCTGCAGGCCCGCCTGCGGGCCGGCGCCCGGGTCGCGGACGTGGGCTGCGGCGAGGGCTGGGCCGGCATCGGGCTGGCGCTGCGCCACCCGGGGATCACCGTCACCGGCGTCGACCTGGACGACGTCGCGCTGGCCGCCGCCGCCCGGCACGCCGCGGAGGCCGGTGTCGCCGACCGGGTCACCTTCCGCCGGGCCGACGCCCGGGGCCTGGACGGCGGCCCGTACG
>DATINN010000540.1:0-4682 GCA_035474175.1 Mycobacteriales bacterium
GGAGACCCTGTTCAAGCCGACGACCGTGGCGCGGGTGCTGCGGCACGCGCTGCGCCGCCCGGAGCCGGGGCGGCACTGGCTCGACGGGGAGCGTGCCTCGGCCGCGCCCGCGGCAGAGGTGCCCGAAGCAGCCTGACCCACCCATCGAAGCGCCCCCCGGGATTCCCGGGGGGCGCTTCGGTGGGTGGGTCAGAACTTGATCACTGCGCGGAAGCGAACGTCGTTCTTGCTGACCTTCTCGACCGCCTCGGCGATGTCGGCCGCGGCGAAGGTCTCCACCATCGGCGTGATCTTCCCGGTGGCCGCGATGTCGAGCGCCTCCCGCAGGAACTCGGGACCGGCATGGGTCGCGCCCAGGATCTTCTGATCCAGCGCGAAGAACGGGTGGACGCCCGCACCCGGGATGGTGAACCCGTCCTGCCCGTCGATCCCGGCCAGCACGAGCCGGCCGCCGACCCGGAGCCCGGCCAGGGCCTGGGCCGCGGCGACGTAGGACGGGGTCGTGTCGATGACGACGTCGGCCCCGCCGGCCTCCTTCAGCAGCTGACCGTCGGCGACGACCAGATCGGCGCCGAGGCTCCGGGCCAGGTCGTGCTTGTCCGGCGACGAGGTGATCGCGACGGTCTCGAAGCCGCACGCCTTCGCGTACTGCAGGCCCAGGTGCCCGAGCGCGCCGATGCCGGCCACGGCCACCCGCTCGTTCGGGCTCGGGGCGGCCGCGCGGATGGCCGACCAGACCGTGTAGCCGGCGCACAGCAGCGGCGCGGCCGCCTCGTCGCTGAGCTCGTCCGGGATGCGGATCGTCTGGTCGGCCGGGACGACCATGTATTCGGCCTGTCCACCCTGGACGGTGAACCCGGTCGAGATCGGCGCCTCGCACATGATCGACGCGGTGCCGCTGACCGGCCGGCCCAGCTGGCAGTAGTCGCAGCGCCCGCAGGTGCCGCGGATCCAGTAGGTGCCGACCCGATCCCCGACCAGGCAGGAGGTGACGCCCGGCCCGGTGTCCACGACCTCGCCCACCGGCTCGTGCCCGGGGACGGCCGGCGAGATGCTCGGGAACGGGAGTAGACCGCGGGACGCGGCGACGTCGTTGCCGCACAGGCCGCAGGCGCGCACCCGGATCAGCACCTCGCCCGGTCCGGGCTGCGGCGTCGGTATCTCTTGGAACACCCACTCGGCATTGACCCGGGGGATGACGACTGCCCTCATCGGACGACCTCCTTGCGCATCGGCGTTTCTGCTTCCTCATTGCCCGTGTCATCGCCGTGGCGGGGCAGCCAGCTGCTGATCCGCCGGGCCGCGGCCATGCTCGCCCACGAGACGGTCTCGATGAGTGCGGCGTCGTCCGGCTCGCAGGCGCGGAAGCCCTCGACCACGCCCTCGTCGACCTGGTAGGAGGCGAAGGCCACGAGTAGCGCCAGCCGGCCCGCAGGCTGCTCGGCCGCCGGCAGCCCGGCGATCGCCTCCTCCACCCAGGCCCGGCTCAGCCCCGGTGCCGCACCATCCCATGTGGACAGTCGCTCCTCGACCAGGTCGCGCACCCTCTCGGGCACCGACCGGACGCCGGCGGAGTCGATCGCCGCGTAGGCCCGGGCGAACGCATCGGTCACGACCTCGTTCGGCCGGGCCCAGTCCAGATCCTCGGGCGCCGGCGCCGGCGGCAGCAGGTCCAGCGAGTCCCCCGGCCGGGCCCCGCCGCCGGCCGAGCGGCGCAGCACGCCACCGAGCACCTGGCGGGCCCGCGACCGGGCCGAGAGCGGGACGTGCGCGGGGAACGGCGAGTCCGTGAGGAACACGTTCGCCACCCGGTTGTAGTACTGGAAGGCGAGCGCCACCCCGATCAGCTCGGGTGCCTGCTCCGGCGGGCCCGGCACCGGACCGGCACCGGCCGCCGTCGCGCTGCCCTTCGCCCACTCCCTGAGCGCCTCGCCGCCGGGTCCACCGGCGAGGGCGTCCAGCGTCATGCCGTGCACGTCCTCGCAGTACGGGCAGTTGTTGGCCACCGAGACCCCGGTCGCGACCGCCTCCTTGGCGGCCCGGTCGGCCTCGCCCTCGGCCAGCAGGGTCTCCCGCAGGATCATCCAGCAGGCGGCCAGAGCCTCCGGCGACGGCGAGTGCAGGGCCGTCGGCGGGGCCAGCATGCCGAAGTCGCGCTCGACCTGGTCGTACACGTCCTTGACCAGACCGCGGGCGTGCCGCGGCTTCACGACCTTGATGTGCCGGGTGTCGTTGAGCGACCGGCGGACGGCCAGCCGCACCAGGGTGGCGATCATGCCGCTTCCTCGGCGCGGGCCAGCACCGAGCCGACCACGAAGTCCGGGTACTGCTCGGCGACCTCGTCGACGTCCGGCAGCACGGTCACGTCGGCCAGCCCGACCGCCTCGAAGGTGGCCCGCCAGGCCGCCGGTGTGAGGAAGCCGTGCGTCGGCCGCTTCACCGGGTCGGTGGCGACGTCGACGAAGCTGTCCAGGTGGTCGAAGATGATCTCGGCGTGGATGGGCCGGGCCAGCTTGGTCGGGCGCAGGCACTCGGAGACCACGACGGTGCCGCCCGGCCGGAGCGCGGCCACCGCCTCCTTGATGACGAACTCCAGGTCCGGCGCGACGTGGAAGCAGTTCACCGCGTAGACCGCGTCGAAGGTGCCGGGCTCGACACCCTGCTCCTGCCACGGCCGGGTCATGTCCAGCCGGGCCGTCTCGACCACTGTGGACGGTGCCGCTGCGGCCTCCACGTTCTTCACGCCGATGCGGGCGAAGGTCTCGGAGACCTCGGTGAAGCGGTAGCGGGTGACCTTGTCGCCGAGCTTCTGCAGCGCCGCCTCGGCCGCGCTGCCGCAGCCGCCGCCGATCTCCAGGATCTCGAACCTCCCGCCGCCCTCGGGCACGAGCCGGCTCAGCGCCTCGGCACCGACGGTGTTGTTGATGGCGTACAGGGAGTTCTTGTTGGAGAAGTAGTCCACCCACAGCGGCAGCTTCTGCGGCGCGAACAGGATCTCGTCGCCGCTGGCCCTGCCGGAGAAATAGGTCTCGGCCTCGTCCACCAGGGTCTTGAGCACCTCGGCGGCGACCGCGGAGCCGGGCTCGCGGGCGGCCAGCTCCTCCGCGACCTCGGCGAAGGGCTGCGGGACCTGCTCCGGGAAGTACTTGCCGCCCTCGCGCCGGAAGTAACCGGAGTCGGAGAGCCGCTCGTAGCAGAAGATCAGCGGCACCGTCCGGCGGAACGGGATCGAGAGATCCTTCTTCACCCGCGGCACCGTGATCCCCTGCGGGCCCGGCAGGGCGCCGATCGTGTCCAGGATCCCGTACGCGGTGGCGTCGACGAGCCGCGCGAACGTCTCGTTGGCGGCCAGGAACTGCAGCGGGAACAGCGCACGGACGGGCTCGTCGGCGATGGCCGCCTGCAGTCGCTTGAAGTCCTCCACCTTGGGGTGGTTCTCGGGTCGGAGCTCGTCATCCATGGTCTCTCTTACCTTCCGGTCAAGCCGCGGCCCGGCGGGCGGCCGGCCACGTGTGGACGTTCATCGGCAGGCCGCCGCCGAGGCGGAGCGACATCATCGGCTCGGGCGTGACGTCGTGGTCGGGGGCCCGGTCCAGGCGCAGCGCACGCATGAGGGTGGCGATGATGAAGGAGGCCTCGATCATCCCCAGGTGGTTGCCGACGCAGAACCGGGGTCCGGCGCCGAACGGCAGGTGGGCGTAGCGGGGCCGGTCCGTCTCGACGTCCGGGTCGAACCGCTCCGGGTCGAACCGCTCCGGCCACGGCCAGTACCGCGGGTGCCGGTGCATCGTGTACGGGCTGATCAGCACGTCCGCGCCGGCCGGCACGTGCCACTCGCCGACCTGGTCGTCGGCCAGCGCCCGGCGCGGGAGGATCCACACCGGCGGGTACAGCCGCATGGCCTCCTGCAGCACCATGTTCGTGTAGCGCAGCTCGTGCAGGTCCTCGTACCGGGGACGCCGGCCGCCGAAGACGGCCACGGCCTCCTCGTGCAGCCGCTGCCGGACCTCCGGGTGCCGGCTGACCATGGTCAGCGTCCAGCCGACCGTGCTGGAGGTCGTCTCGTGCCCGGCCAGCAGCAGCGTCACCAGCTCGTCGCGCATCCGGCGGTCGCCGACCCGCTTGTTCTTCTCCTTGGCGGTGGAGTCGATCAGCCGGGTCAGCACGTCGTCGCCGGACTCCGACGGGTGGGTCTTGCGCTGCTCCACCAGCAGCCCGACGATCCGCTCCAGGTCGGCCCGGGCGCGCCGGAACGTGCGCTGCCCCTTCAGCGGCAGCCACCGCGGCACCAGCCCGAGCGTCTCCATCTCGAACATGGCCTGGTCCTGCACGGCCTCGAAGGAGTGCCCGATCGACTCGTACGCGCCGAGGTCGGCGTCGAGCAGGGTGTTGCCGAGCACGCCCAGGGTCAGCGCGGTGACCTCCTCCAGCACGTCCACCGGGGCGTCCGCGTCGGCGTGGTCCGCGAGCCGGTCGACCAGGTCGAGGGCCTCGTCGATGATGACGTCGGCCTGGGCCGCGATCCGCTTGTGCTGGAACACCGGCTGGATCGTGCGCCGCTGCTCCTTCCACAGTGGACCTTCCGACGTCAGCAGCCCGTCGCCCAGCGCCCGCTTGGCCTCGGTGTAGCCGATGCCCTTGTGGTAGTTGGCCGCGTTGTCGGCGAGCACGTGCTTGGCGTG
>DATINN010000541.1:0-1967 GCA_035474175.1 Mycobacteriales bacterium
CCGGTCGCCGGCCTGAGCCGCCGCCAGCATCTCGGCCGGCGCCGACCCGGCCGGCGCGCCGATCGCGAGCAGCACCGCGTCCGCGCCGACCTCGGTCTCCCAGCAGCCGCGCCGCCCGCAGGTGCACATCCGCCCGGTCGCCGGGTTGACGCTCATGTGGCCGACCTCGCCCGCGTAGCCGCCGGCGCCGGTCAGCGGCCGCCCGCCCACGATGATGCCGCCGCCCAGCCCGACCTCGCCGGTCAGGTAGATCGCGTCGGAGGCGTCCGCGGCCACCCCGCGCAGGTGCTCGGCCATCACCCCGAGGTCGCCCTCGTTGCCGACCGCCACCGGCAGCCGGCTGTCCAGCGACGCCGCCAGCACCCGCCCGAGCGGCACGTCGACCCAGCCCAGGTTGGGCGCGAACCGGACGAGCTGGTCGGGCCCGCCGACCATGCCCGGCACCGCCACCCCGATTCCGACCGGGTCACCGGGCGCGGCCGCCAGCAGCGGCCCGACCAGCTCCCGGATCCGGTCCAGCACCTGCGGCACGTCGCCCTCGCCGCGCGGCTGCCGGGTCTCGCGCCGGTCCAGCACCACCCCGCCGAGCCCGATCCGGGCCGCGGACAGGTGCTCGACGCCGACGTCGACCGCCAGCGCCCAGACCTGCTCCGACCGCGGCTGCACCAGGATCGACGGCCGCCCGGCCCCGCCCCGGCCGACCGGCGCCGACTCCCGGACCAGACCGGCGTCGCCGAGCTCGGTGATCAGCGCCTTCACCGTGCTGCGGTTCATGCCGCTGACCGCGGTCAGGTCGGCCCGGGAGGCCGCGCCCCGGATGTGCAGCAGGCGCAGCAGCACGCTGAGATTGTGCCGCCGCACCTCGTCCTGGGTGATGGCCGGGGTGCGGACGGCGGTGCCGATGCTCTGGCCGGCCCACGGTCCGGTGTCGACCCGGTCGAACCGGGTCCCGGTCACGTGGGCACCGGTGCGCGCCCCGGTCAGACTCGGCCGGTGGACTGGGCCCGCCGGCGGGAGAGCGCGTCGACGCTGGCCGCGATGAGCAGCACCACGCCGGTGACGATGTAGACGACGCTCGACGGCTGGTTGAGCAGGCCCATGCCGTTGATGATCACGGCGATCACGAGGCCGCCGAGCACCGCGTCGAGGATCTTGCCCTTGCCGCCGAAGAGGCTGGTGCCGCCGATGACGGCCGCGCCCACCGCATACAGCAAGGTCTCGGCGCCACCGGTGGTGGGCGAGATCGAGTTGTCCCGGCTGGCCAGCAGGATGCCGCCGACGGCGGCCAGCGTCGAGCCGATCATGAAGCAGAACAGCTTGATCTGCTTCACGTTGATGCCGGCCCGGCGGGCGGCCTCGGCGTTGCCGCCGACCGCGTACACGTGGCGGCCGAAGGACGTCCGGCTGAGCACGAAGTTGAGCCCGACGAGCAGGACCAGCAGCAGCAGCACGACCTCGGGCACGCCCTTGATCGAGGACACCTGCGGGTTGCGGCTGCGCTCCGTGGACAGGTATGCGGTGACGGCGCCGAGCAGCACGGCCAGCACGACGACCTTGCCGATCACCACCGATACGCCCTCGGAGGCCAGGCCGCCGGCGCGGCGGCGGGCGGCCCGGCGCAGCGAGATCAGCGCGTACGCCGCGATGACGATGACGAACAGGGCCCAGCCGAGCCAGACCGGCATCGTGTTGTTGTTGATCGCGAGCAGCTTGGAATTGCGGATCGGGATCGTGCCGCCCACGCCGATGGTCTTCAGCAGCACGCCCTGCAGGGCCAGGAACGCGGCCAGCGTCACCACGAAGGACGGGATGCCGAGCCGGGCCACCAGCAGGCCGATCAGCGTGCCGACCACGGCGCCGGTGAGCAGGCAGACGACGATCGCCAGCGGCCAGGGCCAGCTGTGCCGGGTCGCGGCGACGCCCATCATCGCGGCGGCGGTGCCGGCGGTCCAGCCGGCCGACAGGTC
>DATINN010000542.1:0-5166 GCA_035474175.1 Mycobacteriales bacterium
GCCGCGGGAGCCGTACGACGGTCGCGGCGGCCGGATCGGGGTCGGCGGTGTGCAGGACCCAGTCGCCGGTCACCAGGCCGGGAGCGCGGACGTGGGCCACACCGGCGGCCGTGGCCAGCAGGGCGTGGCCGGTGTCGGCCCGGACCACCCGGGCGGGCTCGCCCGGGCGGCCGGCCACGAGGCCGGTCCACTCGGCGTCCCACCCCAGCTCGTCGAGCACCTGACACACCTCCCCGGACCGGTGCTGTGATCATGGGAACTCCCGCGCGCCGCGGCGCCGGGTCGTTCGATCGGCACGGTAACCTCCCGCGGCCGACGCGCCGACGGGGTTTTCGGCGCCCCCGAAACGGGTTGCGAGAGCGGGCACAAAACAACGCCCCGGGGCGTTGCCCGCACGCCACCAGAACGACCCTCAGGAGTGACCCATGGCAACTGATTACGACGCGCCCCGACGCAGTGAGGTCGACGAGCTCGGCGAGGACTCGCTCGAGGAGCTCAAGGCCCGCCGCGCCGAGGCCCAGTCCGGCTCCATCGACGTGGACGAGGCCGAGCTCAACGAGAACCTCGAGCTCCCCGGTGCCGACCTGTCCGGTGAGGAGCTCACCGTCCGGGCCGTCCCGCAGCAGGCCGACGAGTTCACCTGCTCGAGCTGCTTCCTGGTCCACCACCGCTCCCGGCTCGCCGGCGAGCGCAACGGACAGCCCATCTGCCGGGACTGCGCGGCCTGACAGGGGCAGGAGCAGGTCATGGCCCGTCTTCCGTGGCAGCGGACCGAGTCCCCGGACATCGAGGACCCGGCTGCTGAGACCACGGTCGACACGGCCTCCCTGGGCGAGCTGGTCGCCCGCGTCGCCGACGACTCCGGCGACCGGAAGGACCAGCTGGCCGCGCTCGCCCGCGGGCTGGCCGGTGGCGTGAAGGGTGCCGCCGGTTCCGGTTTCCGCGGTGCCGGCTCGCTGCTCGCCGACGTGCTCGCGGATGCCGCACCGAGATTGCGGATCCGGGACGCGGCGACGCTGCGGGCCCACCACCCGGGCCTGTCCGACGACGAGCTGGCCGACGTCCTGGTCCGCAACGCCGCCCGCACCACGGCCGCCTTCGGTGCCGCCGTCGGCGCGCTCGCGGCGGTCGAGTTCGCCGCCCCGCCGGCCCTGCTGGCCGCGCCGGTCCAGCTGGCCGCCGAGACGCTGGCCGTGGCCGCGGTCGAGGTCAAGCTGGTCGCCGAGCTGCACGAGATCTCGGGCCTGCCGGCGTACGGCAACGGCACCCAGCGCGGCTCGGCCTACCTGATGAGCTGGGTCCGGCAACGCGCCCTGGACCCGCAGGCCGGCGCCGCCGGCCTGTCCGCCGTGCTCGGCCACGCGGCCAAGCGCGAGCTGCGCACCATGCTGGTCCGCCGGGCGGGCCGCAGCGCCGCCAAGCTGGCCCCGTTCTTCGCCGGCGCGGTCGCCGGCGGCGTCGTGAACCGCCGCGTCACCCGGTCGCTGGGCGAGAAGCTGACCGCCGAGCTGCGCGGCCGGCGATACTGATCTCTGCTGTGACAGCGGCACGGGTAACCTTGCCCGCTGTGCCATTACCCCTTCCTTCGGACGACCCGGTGCGGGTCCTCGTCCAGCGCCTGGACCCCGGCGTGCCGCTCCCGGCGTACGCACTGCCCGGCGACGCCGGCGCCGACGTGGTGACCACCGTCGACGCCGAGCTGGCCCCGGGCGAGCGGGCCGTGCTGCCGACCGGGCTCGCGCTGGCGCTGCCGGAGGGGTATGCCGCCTTCGTGCACCCGCGCTCCGGCCTGGCCGCCCGCTGCGGCATGTCGCTGGTCAACGCGCCGGGCACGGTCGACTCCGGCTACCGCGGCGAGGTGAAGGTGATCGTCATCAACCACGACCCGGTCGCGACGCTGCGGCTGGCCCGCGGTGACCGGATCGCCCAGCTGGTGCTGCAGAAGGTCGAGCGGGCCGAGTTCACGGTCGTCGACGAGCTGCCCGGCTCCGCCCGCGGCGCCGGCGGGCACGGCTCCACCGGCGGCCACGCCCAGCTCGTGGGTGGTGTGTGATGGCGCTCGGACGCCGCCGCGGGCACCGCTCGGAGCGCTCCAAGATCGACGCGACGCCGCCCTGGGCGACGGAGAAGGAGCGCGACACCGACATCACCACCGGTCCGTACGACGAGGCCGACGCGCCCGACGACGAGCTGGAGCGCCTCGACCTCGGCGCGCTGCGGATCCCGGTGATCGGCGGGGTCGAGGTCCGCGTCGACGTCGGCCCGGACCAGCAGGTCGTCGCGGCCACGCTGTCGTACTCGGGGAGCGAGGCCCAGATCGGCGTCTTCGCCGCCCCCCGCACGGCCGGCATCTGGAGCGAGGTCCGCAAGGAGATCCGCAGCTCGATCACCGGGCAGGGCGGCACCGCGCAGGAGGCCTCGGGCCGCTTCGGCACCGAGCTGACCGGCCGGATCCCGGTGCAGGGCGGCTACCAGGCCGTGCGGTTCGTCGGGGTGGACGGGCCGCGCTGGTTCCTGCGCGGGCTGTTCAGCGGGGCCGCGGCCAGCGACCCGGCCAAGGCGGCGGTGCTGGAGGACGCGGTCCGCAACATCGTCGTGGTCCGCGGGTCCTCGCCGATGCCGGTGCGGGACCCGCTGCCGCTGACGCTGCCGAAGGAGATCGCCGAGCAGGCCGAGGAGAGCCGGGGCGCGCACGCGGCGCCGGAGGACGAGCCGGAGGTCGAGCCGGAGGTCGAGGACGACCTCGGCCCGTCCGAGGAGGACTCCGTCCCCCGCACGCCGTCCCCCCGCCGCCGCCGCCGCTGACCCGGCCGCCTGCCGTCAACGCGCCGGCGTTGTCCGGGCCTCGGTGAGGGCGGCGAGCGCGGTCGCGCCGAGGATCGCGGGGTCGGGGGCCGCGTCGGCGAGGTGGAGCGTGCGGAGCGCGGCCCGGGGGAGCGCGGCGGCCCACTCCCGCGCGACCGCGTGCGGGTGCAGCGGGTCGTCGGCGAAGGCGACCAGCCCGGCCGGCACGCGCAGCGACGCCAGCTCCGCCACCGTCGGCCCGGGCGCGGCCGCCGCGGCCCGCAGGCTGGCCGCGAGCCGGTCCCCGTACGCCGGCCAGGCCGCGGCCAGCTCGGCCGCGACCCACGGCACCGCCGCCCCGGCCGCCGCCAGCGCACCGTCCGTACCGAGGCGGTCGATCGTGCCGGCCGACGCGGCCGTGGCCGCCGCGACGACCCCCGGCGCCCCGGTCCAGGCCGGCAGCGCCAGCAGCACCCCGTCCAGGTCGGGGTGACCGACGGCCCAGCGGGCGGCCAGGTGCGCACCCAGGGAGACCCCGCCGACCAGCCGCACGCCGGGATACGTCGCCGCGGCCTCGTCCAGCGCCCGCAGGGCCGCCTCCACGACGCCCGGCCCGGGCTCGGGTGGGGGCGTGACCAGCGCGTACCCGGCCGCCCGCAACGCCGGGCCGAACGCCCGGGCCACGAACCCGGCCGACGACCCCGCCCCGGGCAGAATCACCGCGACCTGATCCACAGGACGGATTGTCCCGGGAAACCGCGTCACCCCCGGCAGACACCCGGTGCGCGGCGACTCCGATGACTTACATTGGCAGTGTGCCCGAGACCCCCGCGCCCAGCCGCCGCAGCTGGCTGACCCGGGTGGTCCAGCGCCTCACCGAGGACGAGGCGGAGCTGGACGCGGCGGATCTGCGGGAGGACGTGCAGAAGGCCGGCTCCCGGCCGGTCGCGACGTGCTGCCAGGGTGAGCCGGTCACCGTCACCGGCAGGCTGCGCACGGTCGTGTACACGCCGCGGGATAGCGTGCCCACCGTGGACGCAGAGCTCTTCGACGGCTCCGGCTCGGTGCACCTGATCTGGCTGGGCCGCAGCCGCATCCCCGGGATCGAGCCGGGCCGGGTGCTGATCGCCCGCGGCCGGATCTCCGAGCAGGACGGCACCAAGATGATCTTCAACCCGTGGTACGAGTTCAAGTCGGTGTCCGCGTGACCGACGCGGCCCACGAGGACCACCCCGCCGCCCGGCCGACCCCGCTTCTCGTCGAGTCGATCGGCGGCTGGCGCGGGCTGGTCGACAGCGGCCTGCCGGTCGTGGTCTTCGTCGCCGTCAACGCCGCCGCCGGCCTGACCGCCGCCATCTGGGCCGCCGTCGCGACCGGTGTCGTGCTGGCCGCGCTCCGGCTGGCCCGCAAGGAGACCGTGCAGCAGGCCCTCAGCGGCTTCTTCGGCGTGCTCGTGGCGGCCTTCATCGCCAACCGCACCGGCGAGGCCAAGGGCTTCTTCCTGCTCGGCATCTGGGCCAGCTTCGCGTACGGGAGCCTCTTCCTGCTCTCCGTCCTGGTCCGCTGGCCGCTCGTCGGGCTGATCTGGGAGTACGTCGACGGGCGGGAGATCGGCACGTCCTGGCGCCAGGACCGCCGGCTGATGCGGGTCTACACCTGGTGCACGCTGGTCTGGGTGGCCGTCTTCCTGGCCCGCGGCCTGGTCCAGCGCTACCTGTACGACCAGGACTCGACCGGCTGGCTCGCGGTGGCCCGGCTCGCGATGGGCTACCCGCTCACGATCGGCGCGGTCGCGATCTCGGTCCTCGCGGTCCGGAAGGTCCGCAAGATCGAGCACGAGGACGAAGCCGAGGCGGCTGGGACGACCGACGTGGAGACGCCGACCGTCGTCCGCCCCGAGGGCTGAGCTCTCAGCAGGTCCCGTCGCCGCAGACCAGCAGCCGCAGCTCCGACTCCGCGTCCTGGACCGCGACGAAGAGCAGCTCGTCGCCGCCCTCCAGCGGCTCGTCCGGGCTCGGGATGACGACCCGGGCGCCGCGCACTATCGCGACCAGGGCCGAGTCGCGCGGCAGCCGCATGTCGCCGACGGCCTGCCCGACCACCGGCGCGGCCGGCGGCAGCGTGATCTCGACCAGGTTGGCCTGCCCCTGCCGGAACGTCATCAGCCGCACCAGGTCGCCGACCGACACGGCCTCCTCGACCAGCGCGACCATCACCCGCGGGGTGGACACCGCGACGTCGACGCCCCAGGCCTCGGTGAACAGCCACTCGTTGTCCGGGTCGTTGATCCGGGCCACCACCCGGCGGACCGCGAACTCGGTCTTGGACAGCAGCGAGACGACCAGGTTGACCTTGTCGTCGCCGGTGGCGGAGATGACCACG
>DATINN010000543.1:0-4062 GCA_035474175.1 Mycobacteriales bacterium
CTCGAGCAGCCGGCGGTCGATGCCGGCGTCGCTGAAGAAGTCGTCCTGCTCGTCCGCCGGGTTGGCCGAGCTCCATGCGGCCAGGAAGTCCGGCACCGGGATCGGCCCGGCGAAGGCCGGCGGCATCGCGTCGGAGAGGTAGACCAGCCCCCGGCGCTCGTCCAGGCCGGACAGGACGACGAGGTGCGCAGCGTGCACGTCCCCGAACGCGGGCCGGAACGGCAGGTGGAAGTTGTCGACCGCGGCGACCAGCAGCCGGTCGGCGGCGACCGCGGCCCGGATCTCGGCCAGCGGGTCGGCCGGGTCGGCGGGTCGCCGCCATGCCGAGCGCACCGGGTGCCGCGGCGCCAGGCTGCGGCCGAGGTCCCCCGCGTACCGGCAGGGGTAGTAGAACTCCTCGGACCGCACGTCGCCGGGAATCCAGCGGAACTCCCAGGCGGCGCCGAGCACCTCCAGCGGGTCGTGCCCGTCCCGCAGGAGCACGGTCGCGACCGTGGCCTGCAGGCAGCTGACCAGGTCGCGATACCAGAACCGGACCGGTCCGGTGACGAGCCGCCCGGGCGCCGTGTCGCGGTCGAGGTCGAGGGTGGTCATCGGTCCTCCCCGGCCGGCCGGGTCGACTGCAGGGTCAGCGCGAACACGTGCACGGCCACGTGCCTCGGCAACCGCACCGCCGCCAGCGGCTCGCGTCGGGTCACCGGCACCCGCTGAGCCCACAGCTGGGCCGGCACTCGCGGCTGGACGTGGTGCGGGTAGTGCATGACCGGGGTCGCCGCCACGAGCCTCTCGCCGAAGGCGGCCGGCGCCTCGGCCCAGAAGTCCGACACCCGCAGCGTCTCGAAGTCGGCCGCGCCGCCGGCGAAGTGCAGGGCCAGCGTGGCCTCCGTGCGGCGCTCGGCCGCCACCATGAGGTGCAACCAGTCGACCGGGCCGGCCACCGGCAATCGCACGTACTGCCCGGCGCAGCGGACGTTGTCGCCGCCCTCGTGCGGCAGCCCGCGCACGAACGGGACGCCCTCCACGGGCCACCGCTGCCCCGGCGTCGGCAGGTGCTCGGCCGGGAACGAGTTGCCCCAGACGTTGAAAGCACCGGCGGCGGTGTCCCCGGCCGCGGAGCCGGCCCGGTTGTCGTAGTGGGCCGAGAGGTCCACCGGCAGGTACGTCAGCTGGGCCGGCCGCACCACCGCCCCGGCCGCCCCGTCAGTCCGGTGCCCGGTGCCCGGGTCCAGGTCCAACTCCGTCGCCATGCCCGAAAACCTAGGCGGCGCAGGGGTTTCCGGCGTCCGTCGTCACGTTGAGCTGGAGTCGCCCGGCAATGCTGACGGTGTACGCACCCGGCTTATCCCGGGGGTAATCCGAGCGCGGACACCAGCTCGCCGACCAGCCGGTCCGTGAGCTCCCCGGACGGGTCCCGCTGCGGGTTGACCTCGGTGACGACGAGCGCGGCCAGCTCCGGCCGGGCCGCGAACGCGCGCAGGCAGGCGAACCCGACCGGCGCGCTCAGTCCCTCGTTGAAGTGCGGGAAGTTGGCCAGCGGGAAGTCGACGGAGTCGATCACGTCGACGTCGACGTGCAGCACGATCCGGCCGGCCCGCTCGGCCAGCCCGGACCAGGCGGCCGAGGCCAGCTGGGCGGCGGCAGCCGGGTCGGTGCCCACGTCGTGGCAGGACAGCGCCGGGAAACCCAGCCGGGCCAGGCTCTCCCGGGCCCGGTCGGACACCTCCGCCGGGTCGTGGCCGAACGCGATCACCCGATCCGGGGACAGCAGCGGCGTGCGCGGGCCGATGTCGCGCAGCTGCGGGGCGCCGCCGCCGAGCAGGTGGCTGAGGACCATCGTGTCGAGGATGCCGGACCGGGAGTGCTCGGGCACCGACAGGTCGAGGTCACCGTCCAGGTAGAGCAGGCCGGCCTCCGGCCAGGTGCCGACGGCCGCGGCCACCACGCCCTGGGTGATCGTGCAGTCCCCGCCGAGCACGAGCGGGATGCGGCCGGCGGCCAGCACGGGGCGGACCGCGGCGTCGACCGCGCGCACCACGCCGGCGACGGCGGCCAGGTTCTGCGCGGTGCGGTTCGCCGGGTCGGTACGGAACGGGACGGCGGCCAGGTCGCCCGCGTCGGCGACGTCCAGCCCGGCGGCGGCGAGCCGGTCGATCAGCCCGGCCGCGCGCAGGGCGGCCGGGGCCAGCTCCTGGCCCGGGCCGTGCGTGCCCGCGCACGAGGGCACTCCGATCACCGTCACCTGCCGCGCCGAGGAGTCCATGGCCGAGATCCTGCCGGACGCCGGGCGGCGCTCGGACCCGCAGGCGCTCGGACCCGCAGGCGCTCAGACCCGCAAGCGCCCCGACCCGCAGGCGCCCCGACCCGCAGGCGCTCAGACCCGCAGGCGCTCCCGCCGCAGCCGCTCGTAGTGCGGCAGGTGGAAGTCGAGGTGCGCGGCCAGCACCGGGTCGGCCCGCACCGTGGCCTCGGCCGCCCCGATGTCCCCGCGGCCGCGGACGAACCCGGAGGTCCGGCTCGTCGACTCGTGCCAGCGGCTGGTCCCCTCCTCCCCGTCCCGCAAGCCGGGCCGCCAGTGCAGCGCGGCGGGCCGGAACGGGATGCCGACCGCCGCGCAGTACGCCCGGACGACCTCCTCCGGGCGCTCGAGCAGGTCGTCGGAGTCGACCACCACCGGTGCCCGGCCGGTCGCGGCCGCGACCGCGTCGCGGATCTCGGCCAGCCGGGCGAAACCGATTTCGTCCCGGCCGAGGTCCGCGGTGAGCCGGGCGTGCGAGGCGATCGCCTCGGCCGGGTGCCGCAGCAGGAAGGTGTGCCGGGCCGAGGCCAGGAAGTCCTGGTCGGCCAGCAGACCGGGGTAGGCGAAATCGGTGGTGTCCTTGAAGAACACCGGTGTCCGCGCTCCCAGCGCGGTGATCGCCGCGATCAGCGCCGGCTCGTCGGTGACGGTCTGCCCGGCCACCTCGACGGCGCCGAAATCGGCCCTTCGGGAGAACGGCTCGTGCAGCACGATCCGGTCCCCGCGGGCGTCCATCATCCGCTGGAAGGCGGTGGACCGGGACCGCGGCGCGCTCCACAGCGCCAGCACGGCGGGGCCGGTCACGACACCCCCCGCAGCTGGCCGACCGGGCTCGGCCCGGCCAGCCCCGACCGGAACGCGAACGCGACCAGCTGGGCCCGGTCGCGCAGGTCGAGCTTGGTCCGCAGCCGGTAGAGGTGAGTGCGCGCGGTGGCCACGCCGATCGTCAGCTCGTCGGCCACCTCGTCGGCGGTGAGCCCGCCGGCCAGCAGCACGAGCACCTCGCGCTCGCGCGGAGTCAGCGTCCGTACCCGTTCGAGCGCGGCCGGATCGTGCGCGGTGCCGGCCTGGTCCCGGAACCACTCGACCAGCAGCGCGGCGATCGGCGGGGCCAGTGCGGTCTGCCCGCTGGCGGCGGCGCGCACGGCCCGGCACAGCTCGCCCCGGGTGGCGTCCTTGAGCAGCAGGCCGTTCACCCCCGCCCGCAGTGCCTGCTCGACCTGCTCCCGGCTGTCGTCGAGCGTGAGGACGACGAACTGCGGCGGCGGATCGAGCGACTCCGCGGTCACCCTCCGGACCAGGTCCAGCGTGTCCGCCCCGGCCGGCCGCAGCCCGGCCACGATCACGTCGGGGCGCAGCCGACGGGTGAGCATCAGCGCCTCGGACGTGCTGCCGGCGGTGCCCACCACCTGAATGTCGGGCTCGGCCTCCAGCATGGTCCGCACGCCGTCCCGGACGATGGGGAGGTCTTCACAGATCAGGACGCGCAACCACATCGAGTGTGTACCTCCGTCGGGCGGCAGGTCGCGCCGCCGGTGTGCCGGTCGGGGCGGGCGCGGTCACGCTTCCCCTTCCACAAGAGCCCCAAGCACCCAGCGCGGATACAGGGCCCGGACGGCCCGGTGGGGCCCCGATCGACCCACGGTCCCGCCGGCCGAAATTGTTGATCGATATTCGAAAGGATGACCTTTCCGGCGCACCGGATCGCCCCGGCCGCCGCCCTCGCGACGCTACCTCGCCGGCAAAGACGACTCGCCTCCCAGGTG
>DATINN010000544.1:0-11920 GCA_035474175.1 Mycobacteriales bacterium
AGGGTGGCATCGCCGGCGCCCGGAAGCGCGGGTCACGCAACACGCCCTCGACGAACGCGTACCGGCAGCCGGGAACCGTCGACGCAGCCAGCACCGACTGCGGATCGCCCTGGCCTGCCTCGCCCATCAGCGCGCCCATCAACGCCCGCTCGGCCTCAGCCACCCCGGACCCCGACGTCACCTGCCGAGGCTAGCAACGGGGAGCGTCCACGGTGCCGATCCGGGATCGGCCGGTACCGTCCGACCCAGCAGCTTTGAGCAGGCACACGCCGGAGGCGCGGGGGCGGTCAGGTGGTGAGGGTGGCGACCAACGTGTCGGCGGCGGTGTAGGGGTCGGTGGTGCCGGCGACGACCGACCCGGCCAGGGTGGTGAGGGCCTCGGTGCCGTGCAGGTCGCCGATGCGGGAGCGCAGCTCGGCGACGGCGATGGCCTCGATCTCGGCCGCGGCGCGGGCCTGGCGCCGGCGGGCGCCCTCGCCCGAGGCGGCCAGCCAGTCGGCGTGCTTGGCCAGCGCCTCCAGCAGGTCGTCGACGCCCTCGCCCTTGGACGCGACCGTCGACACGATCGGCGGCCGCCAGGCGCCGGGCGCGGAGTGCCGGCCGCCGAGACCGAGCATCGCCTTCAGGTCCCGTACGGTCTGGGCCGCGCCGTCGCGGTCGGCCTTGTTGACCACCAGGATGTCCGCGACCTCGAGGATGCCGGCCTTCGCGGCCTGGATCCCGTCACCCATGCCCGGCGCGAGCAGCACGAGCGTGGTGTCGGCGGTCGAGGCGACCTGCACCTCGGCCTGGCCGACGCCGACCGTCTCGATCAGGACCACGTCGCAGCCGGCCGCGTCCAGCACCCGCACCGCCTGCGGGGTGGCCCAGGCCAGCCCGCCCAGGTGCCCGCGGGAGGCCATCGACCGGATGAACACCCCGGAGTCGGTGGCGTGGTCCTGCATCCGGACCCGGTCCCCGAGCAGCGCCCCGCCCGAGAACGGCGAGGACGGGTCGACGGCCAGCACGCCAACCCGGTGCCCCTGCGTGCGCAGCGCCCGCACCAGCATCGACGTCGAGGTCGACTTGCCCACCCCGGGCGACCCGGTCAGCCCCAGCACCCGGGCCCGGCCGGTGTGCGGGGCGAGCGCGGCCGCGACCTCGCGCAGCGTCGGCGACGCGTCCTCGACGAGCGAGATCAGCCGGGCGACCGACCGCGCGTCGCCGTCCCGGGCCCGCGCGACCAGGGTCCCGACGTCGACGGAACGCCGGGTCGAGGTCACCCGGGAAACGTAGCTCAGACCTTGAGCAGCAGCGCGTCGCCCTGGCCGCCGCCGCCGCAGAGCGCCGCCGCACCGAGCCCGCCGCCGCGCCGGCGCAGCTCCAGGGCCAGGGTCAGGGCCAGCCGGGCGCCGCTCATCCCGATCGGGTGGCCGAGCGCGATCGCGCCGCCGTTGACGTTGACCATGTCGGGGCCGACGCCGAGGTCGCGCATGGACTGGATGCCGACCGCCGCGAACGCCTCGTTGATCTCGATCAGGTCGAGGTCGCCGACGGAGAGCCCGGCCTTGCCCAGCGCGTGGTTGATCGCGTTGGACGGCTGGGAATGCAGCGAGTTGTCCGGGCCGGCGACGGTGCCGTGGGCGCCGATCTCGGCCAGGATCGAGAGGCCGAGCTGCTCGGCCTTGGCCCGGGACATGACCACGACCGCGGCGGCGCCGTCGGAGATCGGCGACGAGCTGCCGGCGGTGATCGTGCCGTCCTTGCTGAACGCCGGGCGCAGCTTGCCCAGCACCTCGGTCGTGGTGTCGCCGCGGATGCCCTCGTCCTCGCGGACCTCGATCGGGTCGCCGCGCCGCTGCGGCACCTGCACCGGCACGATCTCCTCGTCGAAGACGCCGTTCTTCTGCGCGGCCGCGGCCCGCTGGTGCGACCGGGCCGCGAACTCGTCCTGCTCCTCGCGGCCGAGCCCGAGCTTCGCGCTGTAGCGGTCGGTCGACTCCCCCATCGGGATGTGGTCGAAGGCGTCCACCAGTCCGTCGTACGCCATCGAGTCGAGCATCTCGACCGCGCCGTACTTGTGGCCCTTGCGCAGGCCGGGCAGCAGGTGCGGCGCGTTGGTCATCGACTCCATGCCGCCGGCCACGACGATCTCGAACTCGCCCGCCCCGATGAGCTGGTCGGCCAGCGCGATCGCGTCCAGCCCGGACAGGCAGACCTTGTTGACCAGCAGCGACGGCACCGACATCGGGATGCCGGCCTTGACCGCGGCCTGCCGGGCCGGCATCTGGCCGCCGCCGGCCTGCAGCACCTGGCCGAGGATCACGTAGTCGACCTGGTCACCGGTGACGCCGGCGCGCTCCAGCGCACCCTTGACCGCGAACCCGCCGAGGTCGGTGCCGGAGAAGTCCTTGAGGCCGCCCAGCAGCTTGCCCATCGGCGTACGCGCGCCGCTGACGATCACGGAACCGGGCACGAAGGGCCTCCAGCACGTCGGTGTGAGCTTCCGTCCACGGTACCGCCGGACGGGCCGTATCCCGGCTGTGATCGCGCGCACGCCGGGCGGCCGGGCGGTGGGCTACGGTCGGCTGATGTTCCTGCGGGTGGACCACGTCGGCATCGCCGTGCCCGACCTCGACGCCGCCATCGCCTGGTACGCCGCCACGTTCGAGCTGGCCAGCGTGCACGAGGAGGTCAACGAGGAGCAGGGCGTGCGGGAGGCGATGCTCGCCGTCGGCGACGGCACCACCCGCATCCAGCTGCTCGCGCCGCTGCGGCCGGACTCGGCGATCGCGAAGTTCCTGGACCGCAGCGGCCCCGGCATCCAGCAGGTCGCGTACACGGTCGAGGACGTGGTCGCGGTGGCCGGGACGCTGCGCGGCCGCGGCCTGCGGCTGCTGTACGACGAGCCCCGCCGCGGCACCGCCGGCTCCCGGGTCAACTTCGTGCACCCCAAGGACGCCGGCGGCGTGCTGGTCGAGCTGGTCCAGCCCGCCGATACCGCCCACTGAGGCCCACGGCCGGTACGGGATGCCCGTACCGGCTCCCGGATGGGACGATGGCACCCATGGATCGCCGCGAGCAGCAGACCGAGCTACTGCCCCTGCTCGAGGGGGCGTCGACCTTCGACGTCGTGCTGCGCGGGTACGACCGGCATCAGGTCCACGAGCACGTGGAGCGGCTGGAGGCTGACCTGCGCATCGCCGTCGCCGAGCGGGACACGGTGGCCACCCGGCTGACCGAGCTCGCCGGGCAGCTGGCAGCCGCGCACAACGAGATCGACGCGCTGCACGCCCGGCTGAGCCGGATGCCGGCCGGCGAGCCGTCGCTCGACGACGTGAGCGACCGGATCCGCGGCATGCTGTCGCTGGCCCAGCAGGAGGCGGCGGAGATCCGGCGCAAGGCCCAGACCGACTCGGTGGAGCTGCAGCAGCGCTTCGAGAAGCTCAACGCCGAGGTCGAGGAGCGGCTCAGCTCGGCCGACCGCAACTCGGCCGACACGCTGGCCGCGGCCGAGCAGCGGGCCGCCACGGTGCTGGGCGACGCCGAGCGGAAGGCGACCGCGCTGGTCGCGGACGCCCAGGCCCGCGCGAGCGCGCTGGTGGCCGAGGCCGAGCAGCGCTCGGCCGAGCTGACCTCGGCGGCCGAGCAGCACGCGGCCGAGGTCCGCGAGCGGGTCGCCACCCTCGACGGCGAGGCCGACGAGCGGCGCCGGCTGGCCGACGAGGAGGCCGAGGCCAAGCGGACCCAGGCCAGCGAGGACTTCGAGATCACCCTGCGCAACCGGCGCTCGCGGGAGGTCGCGGCGGACGAGCAGCGCCGGGCCGACCTGGCCCGGGAGCTGGAGGAGCAGCGGGCGACGGCGGCCAGGGCGGCGCAGGAGCACGTGGCGGCGGCCCGGGCCGAGGCCGAGCGGCTGGTGGGCGAGGCGCAGGCCCGGCAGCGGGAGATCGCGGCGGTGCGCTCGACCGTGCTCGGGCAGCTCGCGGCGGTGCGCGGCATCCTCGACCAGGTCCCGGCCGCGGCGTCGGCCAGCCTGGAGGAATGGCCGACCAAGGGCTGACCTCCGCCACGATCAGCCGGGCCGTACGCTGCGCGCGGCGAGCGTCGTGAGGAGGCGTACGGCTTTGGGCGGAACCGGGAGCGAGGCCGAGCGCGCGGCGGCGACGGCGCGGGAGGCGGCGGAGGCCGCGGACCAGGCGGCGGAGGCGGCCGCCCGCCACCACGCCGGCGCCGCCGACGCCCGCGCCGACGCGAGCGAGGCCCGCGGCGACGCCGCCGACGCGCGGGACGGGGCCGATGCGGCCCGGGAGGGCGCTGATGCCGCCCGGGTCGAGGCCGAGCGGGCCAAGGACGCCGCCGTCGAGGTCGCCCGCGGGCTGTCGGACCTGCCCGAGGGCGACCCGGTCGTGGACCCGGACGTGCGGGCCGAGGAGGCCGGCGTCGACGCGGAGAACCCGTTCGGGCGGCCCGGGCGGCCGATGAACCGGCGGTCCCCGTTCCGGATCGGCTTCTCCGGCGCGATCGGCGTCGGCCTGGCCTACCTGCTCTACCAGGCCGTGGTCAGCGCCCGGTCGGTGCTGGTGCTGGTCGTGGTGGCGGCGTTCCTGGCCATCGGGCTCAACCCGACCGTCACCCGGCTGCAGCGCACCGGCATGCGCCGCGGCGCCGCCGTCGGCATCGTCTTCCTGGCCGTGATCGCGTTCTTCGTCGCGGTCGGCTTCGCGGTGGTCCCGCCGGTCGTCACCCAGGTCGCCAACTTCATCGAGGCCCTGCCCGGCTACGTCCGCGACCTGCAGGCCAACCCGACGATCAACGACCTGGACCAGCGCTTCAAGCTGGTCGACCGGCTCAACGAGTACGTCACCTCGGACCTGGGCGGGCAGGTCGCCGGCAACGTCGTCGGCATCGGCCAGCAGGTCGCCAGCATCATCCTCAAGAGCCTGACGATCCTGATCCTGACGCTCTACTTCCTGTCCTCGTTCAACACGATCAAGACCACGGCGTACCGGCTGGTGCCGCGCAGCCGGCGGGCCCGGGTCAGCCTGATCGGGGACGAGATCCTCAGCCGGGTCGGCGGCTACGTGGCCGGCGCGTTCGTCATCGCGCTCATCGCCGGCACCGCCACGCTGATCTGGGTCAGCGCCCTGGGCATCCAGTATCCGCTGGCCCTGGCCCTGATCGTCACCGTCACCGACATCATCCCGCTGATCGGCGCCACGATCGGCGCGGTGATCGTGACCGCGGTGTCCTTCTTCCACGGGATCACCACCGGCATCGCCACCGGCGTGTTCTTCCTGGTCTACCAGCAGATCGAGAACTACCTGATCTATCCGCGGGTGATGAGCCGGTCGGTGGACGTGAACCCGGCGGCGGCCATCGTGGGCGCGCTGATCGGCGGTACCCTGCTGGGGTTCGTGGGGGCGCTGCTGGCGGTGCCGGCGACGGCGGCGATCCAGCTCATCCTCCGGGAGGTCCTGGTCCCACGCCAGGACGCACAGTGACGCCCTCTGACCAGAACTGCGACTGACCAGCTGGCAGGATGGTGTGATGTCCGACCGCAACGGTGACCTCAGCTACCTCACCGACCTCGGGGTCGACCACGGCTTCGACGTGGCCCTGCGCGGTTACGACCGGCGGCAGGTCGACGACTACCTGGCCGGGCTGGAGAGCCAGCTCGCGACCCTGCGGCACGAGCGGGAGTCGGCCGGCGACCGGGTCGGCATGCTCGAGCAGCGGCTGGAGGAGCTGCAGATCGAGCTGCAGACCGCGCAGCGCCAGGTGGCGGAGTTCGAGCCGTCGTACGCGGGGCTCGGCGCCCGGGTGGAGAACATCCTCCGGCTGGCCGAGGAAGAGGCGATGAGCCTGCGGGCCGAGGCCGGCGCGCACGGCGACCGGGTCCGGGCCAAGGCCGAGGAGGACGCCAAGCGGCTGCGGGCCGACGGCGAGCGGGAGGCGCGCGAGATCGTCGGCGCGGCCGACCGGGAGGCCGGGCAGCGCCGGGCCGCCGCGCTGGCCGAGGTCGAGGCGCTGCGCTCCGAGGCCGGCAAGGACGCGGCCGCGGTCCGGGCCGAGGCCGCCGGGGAGCTGGAGGAGGCCCGGGCCAAGGCCGCCCAGGCCGCCAAGGACTTCGAGACCACGCTGGCGCGCCGCCGCGACCAGGCCGAGCAGGAGCTGTCCGGCCGGCTGGCCGAGGTCGAGCGCCGGCTGGCCGAGAACAACGAGGCCGCCGAGCAGGTCAAGCGCGACGCCGACCAGCACCGCGCGGAGAGCGAGCGGCGGGCCGCGCAGATCCTGGAGTCCGCCCGGCGCGAGGCCGAGACGCTGGTCACCGAAGCCACCGCGAAGGCGACCCGGCAGCGCACCGAGGTCGAGCGGGAGCTGTCCAACCTGGTCCGCCGGCGCGACAGCGTGCAGGCCCAGCTGCAGAACGTCCGGGAGATGCTGGCCACGATGACCGGGGCCAGCGTCGGACCGGGCGAGGAGGAGCCCGCGCCCGCGGCTGCGCCGACCGAGGACCCCAGCTAGCCGGGAGCCCAGTTGGTCGCCCGGCCGGCTGAGGACCCCGGCTGGCCGCCCGGCGGCTAGGTCGCCAGGGCGGTGCGGGGGACGATCTCGTCGAGCTCGGCCAGGTCGGTCTCGTCGGGCTCCCACTCCCCCGCGGCCGCGTTGGCCCGCAGCTGGTCGGCCGAGGTCGCGCCGGCGATCACCGAGACCACGGCCGGCTGGGCCGCCAGCCCGCCGACCGCGACGTCGAGCATCGACAACCCGCGCCGGTCCGCGTACGCCCGGAGGCCCTCGATGACGTCCCAGGGCGCGTTGGCGTGCAGCTCGCGCTTGCGGTCGCCGAGCCGGGTGCCGGCCGGCGGCGGCACGTCCCGCTCGTACTTGCCGGTGAGCAGGCCGTTGGCGAGCGGGAAGAAGGGCAGGACGCCGACGCCGTATTCCTCGCAGGCCGGGACCAGCTCCGCCTCGGCCCGCCGGTCCAGCAGGCTGTACTCGTTCTGGGCCGAGACGAAGCGCTCGCCGTTGAGCTCGGCCGCGACGTGGTCGGCCTGCGCGACCTGCCAGCCGGCGAAGTTGGACGAGCCGATGTAGCGGACCAGCCCGGCGGTGACCAGCTCCTCGAGCGCGGCCAGCGTCTCCTCGACCGGGGTCAGCCCGTCCGGCGCGTGGTACTGGTAGAGGTCGATGTGGTCGGTCCGCAGCCGCCGCAGGGACGCCTCGACCGCGGTCCGGACGTAGCGCCGGGACCCGCGGGCGCCCCAGTCCGGGCCGTTGACCCCGCCCATGTCGTTGCCGAACTTGGTCGCCAGCACGAACTGCTCCCGGTCGGCGCCGAGCACCTCGCCCAGCACCTCCTCGGACTCGCCCCGGCGGCCGCCGTAGATGTCGGCGGTGTCCAGCAGCGTCACGCCCACGTCGAGGGCGGCGTCGAGGGTCTTGCGGGTGCCGGCGGCGTCGAGCGAGCGGCCGATGTTGTTGCAGCCGAGGCCGACCACGGACACGACGAGGCCGGAACGGCCCAGGGGGCGGTAGCGCACCCGCCCACCCTAAGCAGTCCCCGCCGGCCCCGCCGTCCGACCCCGCCCCGGCTCCCGCAGGAGCACAGCTCAGACCGCGGTCTGGCCCCCGTCGACGACCAGCGTCTGGCCGGTCATGAACGAGGACGCCGCCGAGGCCAGGAACACCGCCGGCCCGGCCATCTCCTCGGCCTTGGCCCACCGGCCCATCGGGATGGTGGCGGTCAGCCCGGCGTAGACGTCCTCGTTCTCCCACAGGGTGCGGTTGAGGTCGGTGGCGGTCCAGCCCGGGCACAGCGCGTTGACCCGGACGCCGGTGCTGGCCCACTCGACCGCGAGCGTGCGGGTGAGCGAGATCAGGGCCGCCTTGGACGCGCCGTACTGCGCCATGGCCGGGGTGGCGGACAGCCCGGCCACGCTGGCCACGTTGATCACCGAGCCGCTGCCGCGCTCCAGCAGGTGCGGGCCCGCGGCCTGCAGCACGTGCACGGCCGAGTCGACGTTGAGCCGCATGACCTTCTCCCACCCGGCGAAGCGCAGCTGCGGGAACGGCACCATCACCCCGTTGCCGCCGACGTTGTTGACGACCACGTCGAGGTGCCCGAGCCCGCTGATCGCGTCCGCGACCACGTGCTGGGCGACGGAGGCGTCGGTGACGTCACCGGGCAGCGCCAGCGCGTCGCCGCCGACCTCGGCCGCGGTCCGCTCCAGCTGCTCGGCGCCGCGGCTGTTGAGCGCGACGCGGGCGCCGGCGGCGACCATCGCGTGCGCGATCGCCGCGCCGATGCCGCGCGATCCGCCGGTGATCAGGACGGTCTTCCCGGTGAGATCGAACACGGACCCGACCCTAGCGCGGGCCCGGCTGCGCGGCGCACGGCGGACCAGGCCGGCGGCCCCGGTGCCCGAGCCGGGGCGCGAGGGGCGGGTGTCAGTAGCGGGGTGCCGAGCGGCCGCGCTGGATCCGGGCGCCGCGCCGGTCCCGGGCCCGCCAGCACGGCCCGTGCCAGTGCCGCCGGTCCCCGGCCTCGGCGTCCGCCAGCGGCCAGGCCACGACGTGCGGGGTGGCGCGGCGGATCTCCTGGTCGCACCCCGGGCACCGGTACGCCTTGGTGCTGGCGCTGCCGGTGACCCGGCGGACCTGGTAGTCCTCCCCGCGCCACTCCTCGATGCTGTCCGTGCTGCCGATGGCCACCCGACCAGGGTAGGTCGGTCAGCGGGCCCGGGGGGCCCGGCCGTACACGCCGCGCAGCAGCAGCCGGAGCGTCCGCATGGTCCAGGGCCGGCGGTCGAACCGGGTCACGTCGATCGGGGCCGGGAACCGGGGCCGGGCGATCGCCTTGCTCCGGGCGAACTCGCGCAGCCCGTCGTCGCCGTGGATCCGCCCGAACCCGGAGTCGCCGACCCCGCCGAAGGGCAGCGCCCCCACCCCCGCGTACGAGAGGACGGAGTTGACGCTGGCCATCCCGGACCGGATCCGGCGCGCGATCTCCTCCCCGCCGGACCGGGCGAAGACGGCCGCGCCCAGCCCGTATCCGGTGGCGTTGGCCTTGGCCACGGCGTCGTCCACGTCGGCGGCCCGGGTCACGGTCAGCGTCGGCCCGAAGGTCTCCTCGGTCACCGCGATCGAGTCCTCGGGCACGTCGACCAGCACGGTCGGCTGCACGTAGGGCGGGGTGACGGCGCCACCGACGACCGCCCGGCCGCCGCGGGCGACCGCGTCGTCCAGGTGCCGGCGGATCACGTCCAGCTGGGACGGCATGGTGGCCGGGCCGTAGTCGGTGCCGGGCTTCAGCGCCTTGGCCTTCGCGGTCAGGGCGGCGACGAAGTCGTCGTAGACGGCGTCCACCGCGTAGACCCGCTCGATGCCGATGCAGGTCTGGCCCGCGTTGGACATGCCGCCCCAGAGGGCCGCGGTCGCGGCCGCGTCGACGTCGGCGTCCGCGGCGACGATGAGCGCGTCCTTGCCGCCGCACTCCAGCAGCACCGGCGTGAGCGTCTCGGCGCAGGCGGCCATGATCTTCTTCGCGGTCGCGGTCGAGCCGGTGAACGCGACCTTGTCCACCCCGGACCGGCACAGCGCCGCCCCGGTCTCCCCGCCGCCGGTGACCAGCTGCAGCACCGGCTGCTCGGGCACGATCGCGGCGAAGCTGTCGACCAGCCACTTCCCCACCGCCGGGGTGTATTCCGAGGGCTTGAAGACGACCGCGTTGCCGGCCGCCAGCGCATACACGATCGAGCCCATCGGGGTGAAGACCGGGTAGTTCCACGGGCCGATCACGCCGATCACCCCGTACGGCTGGTATTCGACCGAGGCGGCCAGGTTGGCGACCAGCAGGCCGGGGCGGACGGAGCGCCGGCCCAGCACCCGGGCCGCGTTGGCCGGCGCCCAGTGCAGGTGCTCGACCGCGCTGGCCAGCTCGATCAGCGCGTCGTCGACCGGCTTGCCGCCCTCGCGATGGATCAGCTCGGTGAGCTCCGCGGAGCGCGTCGCCAGCTGCGCCTGCCAGGTCCGCAGCCGCCGGGCCCGGCCGGCGAAGCCCAGCCCGTCCCACCATTCCGCCGCCGCCCGCGCTCTGTCCACTGTGGACCGAACCTCGGCCGCCGTGTGCACCGGGAAGGTGCCCACCGGCTGCCCGGTCGACGGGTCGAGGGAGTCGAACGTCGCGCGGTCCACGGTGGCGGTCACGGGAGCTCCTGTCGTCCTGGCGGCGCCCTCGACGTTACTCGCCGGTATGTCCGGTCCGACAGCCCGTTCGCCGGGGGCGCCGACGGGGTAGGAATCCTGTGACGTCCCGATGAGGAGGCTCTCCATGCCCAGCGACACCGACGCGGAGACGCGGCGGCTGCCCGGTTACGGGGCGACCCGGATCCCCGGCCGGGTGCGCCGCGGGCTGCTGCGCACGATCGTGGCCGGCGTGGTCATCGTCGTGGTCGCGGTGCTGGCCCTGCTGGGGGTGCGCTCGCTGACCTCCTGGCCGTTCGGGGACAAGGAGATCGACCGCAGCGGCCCGGCCGTGCTGACCGCGATGCGGGACCTGTCCGAATACCACGCCGCCGCGGGGCAATACCAGGTCGTCATCGACATCCAGCAGGACGCGAAGTTCCTGCCCGACATCATCAAGGGCAAGCGGACGATCTTCCTGGCCATCGGCTCGGTCGACGCGTACGTGGACTTCTCCAAGCTCGGGGACGACGCCGTGTCGATCTCCGACGACCGCAGCACGGTGTCGCTCACGCTGCCGCGGGCGCAGCTGTCCACGCCCAACGTCGACCCCAACCAGAGCCGGGTGCTCAACCAGGACCTGGGCGTGATCGACCGGCTCGGCGGGCTGTTCTCCGACGAGCCCAACCCGCAGAACCAGCAGATGTACGTGCTGGCCCAGCAGCGGCTGGCGGCCGCCGCCACCGAGGTCGGCCTGCAGAAGAAGGCCGAGGACAACACCAAGGCGACGCTGGACAAGCTGATGCGCTCGCTCGGCTTCACCACCGTGAACATCAGGTTCGTGGACTCGGCCGCCGGCGGGTGAGGCCGGGCCGGACCCTGGCCGTCGCGATCCTCGCGATCACCGTCGGTCAACTGCTGGTCGCGACGCTCGCGCCGGGCCTGGAGCGGTTCGCGGGCAAGGCGTTCGCGGCCCGGCTCCTCGCCTACCCGGTGCTGATGCTGCTGGTGCCGGCGCTGTGGGCGCGCTTCGGCGGGCGGCCGCTGCCGTGGGGGGCGTTCGCGCTGCTCATGCTGCCGTTCGCGATCGACGTCACCGGCAACACGCTGGACCTGTACGACTCGGTGAGCTGGTGGGACGACGCCAACCACTTCGTCAACTGGTTCCTGCTGGCGCTCGGGACCGGGCTGCTGCTGGCCCGGGGCGGGGTGCGGCCGGTCTGGGCGCTGGCGGTGCTGGTGGCCGGGGTCGGGGCGCTGCTGGCGGTCGGCTGGGAGCTGGCGGAATACGTGACGTTCATCCGGCACGGGACCGAGCTGGACACCGCGTACACGGACACGCTGGGCGACGAGGTGCTCGGCTGCCTCGGGGCCGCGCTCGCCGCCGGCCTCGTCGGGTGGCGGCTGCGGGACTAGGGTCCGAGGGCGTGGCGAGCCCGATCTTCGACGTGTGCGACCGGTTCGTGGTCTCCCTGGCCGAGCTGGACCCGGTCTGGGGCACGATGCGGGGGATCTCCGGCGCCGGTGGCGCGGCGACCGACTACGGACCGGCCGGCATCGAGGCCCGGGCCGATCTGGCCCGCGCCACGCTGGCGGCCCTGGACGCGGTCGATCCGGCCGGCGCGGGCGGGCGGTCCGGTGCAGACCTCCCGGCCGGGGCTCTGGCCGCCGCCCTCGGCGCCCCCGCCGGAACGGGCGCGGGGGGCGATGCGGCGAATGCGGCGGCCGGCGACGCGGGCGGGGGCGCGGGCGGCGC
>DATINN010000545.1:0-6853 GCA_035474175.1 Mycobacteriales bacterium
CGACTCGCTGAACGTCGTCTCCGCCGTCCGGCGGTCGCCGACCCGCTTGCCGGTGGAGCGGTCGAGCAGGGTGAAGGAGGCCCAGTCCCGGGTCGAGTCGGTGATCTTCCGCGCCCGCGCGCCGGCCGTGGCCAGCGTGTCCGCGGCCCGGGCGGCCGGCGCGGGCGCGCCCGGCGGGGCGGCCTTGCGAGTGGGCGTGGGAGTGCGAGTGGGCGTCGACACCGGCGCCGCCAGCGGGTCCGCCGTCGGTCTCGCGGTCGGGCTCGACAACGGCGCGGCCGGCCCCACCGGGTCCGGCCGGGCCGCGGCCGCCGCCTCCGGCACGCCGGCCGGGTCGTCGCTGGCGCCGCCGGGCGTCCCGGCCGCGACCATCGTGACGACGACGGAGAAGGCGGCCAGCACCGAGGCGGTGCGGGCGGCCCGGGCGGACCGGCCCGATCGTGCGGGCCCTGGCATGTCGTCTCCTGCGGCGGGGTGAGGCGTTTCTGTCTTATTGTCTCCACAACCACGTGAAGGAAGCGTCAACGCGGGCGCTGGTTCTGCTCAACCTCGCGGGCGGCTCCTCAACCACCGGCGTGCGGCTCCTCAACCATCAGGACGTGACGCAGCCGTCCGGAGGATGCCTTCCCGGCGGAATCACCCGGGCCTACGGTCAGACCATGACCGGTCCCGTCGAGACACCGCTGCTGCGCCGCATCCGCGAGGCCGTGATCGGGGACGACCAGGTCGTCCCCGGTCCGTACGGGCCGAGGCGGGTGACCTACGCGGACTACACCGCCTCCGGGCGCGCGCTCGGCTTCCTGGAGGACTTCATCCGCTGCGAGGTGCTCCCGCGGTATGCCAACACGCACACCGAGTCCAGCGGCACCGGCCTGCAGACGACCCGGCTGCGCGAGGACGCCCGGGCGATCATCCGGGACGCGGTCGGCGGCGACGAGGACACCGTGGTGATCTTCTGCGGCTCCGGCACCACCGGCGCGATCAACAAGCTGGTCGGCGTGCTCGGCCTGCGCAAGCCGGACGAGCGCTACTGGCCGGCCGCCGCGGTCCCGGACGAGGTCCGCCCGGTCGTGTTCATCGGCCCGTACGAGCACCACTCCAACGAGCTGCCGTGGCGGGAGTCGGTCGCCGACGTGGTGGTGATCCCGGAGGACGCCGACGGCTACATCGACCTCGACCGGCTGGCGAAGGAGCTGGCGGCGCACGCCGACCGTCCACTGCGGATCGGTTCGTTCTCCGCCGCCAGCAACGTCACCGGGATCGTCAGCAACACGACCGCGGTGTCCGAGCTGCTGCACGCGCACGGCGCGCTGTCCTTCTGGGACTTCGCCGCCGCCGCCCCGTACGTGCGGGTCGACATGGCCGGCAAGGACGCGATCTTCCTGTCCCCGCACAAGTTCATCGGCGGGCCCTCCACGCCCGGGGTGCTGATCGCGCGCCGGGAGCTGCTGGCCAACCGGGTGCCGGACAGCCCCGGCGGCGGCACGGTCGCGTACGTCAACCCGACCGAGCACCGCTACCTGACCGACCCGGTGCTGCGGGAGGAGGGCGGCACGCCCGCGATCGTGGACTCGATCCGGGCCGGGCTGGTCTTCCAGCTCAAGGAGGCGGTCGGGCTGGAGGTGATCCGCGAGCACGAGGAGCACTACCTGCGCCGGGCCGTGTCGGCGTGGCTGCAGGAGCCGGCGATCGAGATCCTGGGCAACACCGAGGCGCAGCGGCTGTCGATCGTCTCCTTCGTCGTCCGGGCGCCGGGCGGGCGCTACCTGCACCACAACTTCGTGGTCGCGCTGCTCAACGACCTGTTCGGGATCCAGTCCCGGGGCGGCTGTTCCTGCGCCGGGCCGTACGGGCACCGGCTGCTGGGCATCGACCTGGACCGCTCGCACGAGTTCGAGCGGGAGATCGCCGGCGGCTGCGAGGGGATCAAGCCGGGCTGGGTCCGGGTCAACTTCAACTACTTCATCGCCCCGGCCGTGTTCGACTACATCGTCGAGGCGGTCCGGCTGGTGGCCCGGGAGGGCTGGCGGCTGCTGCCGGACTACCGGTTCGACCCGGACAGTGGACTGTGGACGCACCGCCGGGCCGCGGCCGAGCCGCCGCTGCGGCTGGCCGACGTGACCTACGACGCCGACGGGCGGATGCGCTACCCGCGGCACGACGACCGCGCCCCGGACTCGGCGCTGGCCGGCTACCTGGCCGAGGCCCGGGCGGTCCTGGCCCGCGAGGACCCGGCCGGCGAGGACCCGGCCCTGACCGACCCGGGCCCGCTGGTGAGCGCCGACTTCGAGCACCTGCGCTGGTTCGAGCTGCCGGCCGGCTGCCTGAGCTGAGGCCGGACGAGCAGCGGACCGCGATGGAGTAGCGTCCCCGGCCCACTGCCCGGTGTGGACGGAGGCGCCCGAGTGAGCGAGGACGTACGGGAAAGTGGCGTCCGCGGCCGCCGGCGGCTCGCCGACCGGCCCCGGCTGGTGCTGGCCAGCTTCCTGATGCTGTTCGTCGAGCTGGCGCTGATCCGCTGGACCGCGGCCAACGACATCTTCCTGACCCACCTGACGAACTTCGTGCTGCTGGCCAGCTTCCTCGGCATCGGCATCGGCTTCCTGCTGGCGCACTCCGAGCGCGACCTCTTCCCGCTCGGCGCGCCCGCGCTGGCCGTCCTCGTCGGCTTCCTGCTCGCGTTCCCGGTGCAGACCGTCGAGGTCGAGCGCGGCTGGGTGCCCGGTGGCGCGCTCGGCATGCCCGCGCTGCCCCGGTGGCTCAGCCTGTCGACCGTCTTCCTGCTCACCGTCCTGGTGCTGGCCTGTCTGGGCCAGGAGGTCGGCCGCACGTTCGGCCGGTTCGAGGCGCTGGAGGCGTACCGGCTGGACGTGCTGGGCAGTCTCGCCGGCATCGTGCTGTTCGCCGCGGTGTCGTTCGTCCGGCTGCCACCGCTGGGCTGGGCCGTGCCGGTGGCGGCCGCCTTCGTGCTGCTGCTGGGCCCCCGGCTGCGGGTGGTGCCGGCCGTCGGGGTGACGCTCGTTGTCCTCCTGCTCGGGGCCCAGTCGCTGCTCGGCGGCTACTACTGGTCGCCGTACTACAAGATCCGGGCGGTGACGTCCGCGGACGGCAGCGTCAAGGTCGACGTGAACAGCACGCCCCACCAGACCGCCCACGACCTGCGCCAGCTGGACCAGGACGACCCCTTCTACCGCTACCCCTACACGTACGCCGGCGCCCGCGACGACGTGCTGATCATCGGGGCCGGCACCGGCAATGACGTCGCGGTCGCGCTGGACGAGGGCGCGAAGCGGGTGGACGCGGTCGAGATCGACCCCGAGCTGCAGCGGATCGGCAAGGATCGCCACCCCGAGCGGCCGTACGCGGACCCCCGCGTCGTCGCGCACGTCGACGACGGGCGGGCGTTCCTGGAGCGGACCGACCGCCGGTTCGACCTGATCCTGCTCGCCCTGCCGGACTCGGCCACGATCGTGACCGGCCAGGCCGCGCTGCGGCTGGAGAACTACCTCTTCACGACCCAGGCCCTGGGCCGGGCCCGGGAGCTGCTCAAGCCGGACGGCACGTTCGCGATGTACAACTACTACGAGAACTGGCTCGTCGACCGGTACGCGAACACGATCCAGGCCGTGTACGGCGCCCCGCCGTGCGTGCAGGTCGGCCGGTCGCTCGGGCCCCGCCAGGAGGCGGTGCTGAGCCTGCGGGCCGACGGCGGCAGCGGCGGCTGCACCTCGACCTGGCAGCCGTCGACGGCCCAGGCGCTGCGCCCGACGACCGACGACCGGCCCTTCCCCTACCTGGCCGACCGCTCGATCCCGCGGTTCTACCTGGAGATGCTGGGCTGGATCCTGCTCGCCTCGCTCCTGCTGGTCCGGGTCGCGGCCGGCCCGCTGCGGCAGATGCGGCCGTACGTGGACCTGTTCTTCATGGGCGGGGCGTTCCTGCTGCTGGAGACGAAGAACGTGGTGCAGTTCGCGCTGCTGTTCGGCACCACCTGGGTGGTGAACGCCGCGGTCTTCGCCGGGGTGCTGCTGTGCGTGCTGGCCGCCATCGAGACGGCCCGGCGGATCCGGCTGCCCCGGCCGCTCCTGCTCTACGCCGGGCTGCTCGCGGCGCTGGTCCTGGCCTGGCTGATCCCGCCGGCGGCGCTGCTGTCGCTGCCGCTGGTGCCGCGGTTCCTGGCCGCGGTGGCGCTCGCGTTCGCGCCGATCTTCCTGGCCAACCTCGTCTTCGCGCAGCGGTTCGCGAAGACGGGCTCGGCCACGGTCGCGTTCGGCGCGAACCTGCTGGGGGCGATGGTCGGCGGGGCGCTGGAGTACCTGGCGCTGGTCACCGGCTACCGCTCGCTGCTGATCGTGGTCGCCGTGCTGTACGGGCTGGCGTTCCTCACCGGCCGCCGGCACCTAGGGCGGGTCGCCGCCTAGCCGGCCCAGGGTCGTCCACTGTGGAGAGTCGCCGCTGCCGTACGCGAGCAGGTCGACCTCGGTCGGCACGTAGCTGTCGCTGTAGTGCGGGTCCAGGCCCTCCGGGGCCATCCGCCGGCGCTGCCGAGGCTGCACCTTGCCGTCGCGGCGCAGTGAGGCCTGCTCCACCTCGACCACCCGGATCAGCGCCGCGCTGATCCGGGCCCGCACCCGCGGCGAGTGGGTCGGGACCTCGCTGAAGAAGTTGGCCTCCGGGTCGGCCCGCATCCGGCGCAGCATGACGGTCAGCGCCAACACGCCGGCGCTGGTGCCGAGGCTGCGAGTGCCGGCGATGAACACGCACCAGTGCGAGCGGCCGGCCGCCGCCGCGAACGGGTTGCGGCAGGCCAAGATCATCGCGTGGGTCGGATAGAGCCGCTCGTCCAGTTCCACCCGCTCTCGCCGGCTGTGCGGGAAGACCGTCCCGGAGTCGGCCAGCTCGGCCGTCAGCAGCCGCGACCCGTAAGTCGGCAGCTCGCCCGGCCCGCGCATGCCCAGCGCCAGCGGCACCGAGCTGGCCGGCCGGGCGAACTCCCGGGCGATCGGCTCGTAGAGGGCCGCGTGCCAGAAGTTGGTGTCCGGCCCGCCGACGACAACGAGGTCACGCCGGGACAGCAGCAGCGGGTCGACGCAGTGCTCCGGCCACATGACCGGGGAATCGGTGGCGCCGAGCGCGGCGGCCAGTTCGGGCAGGAACATGAGGTCCTTCACGGCCAGCGTGTGGTCGCTGTCGTGCACGCCGCCGGGCAGCTCCCGGGCGAAGGTGTACGGCGGGATCGGCAGGCCCAGCTTCACCAGATCGACCTCGACCCGGGACCGCTGACCGCGCTCGACGAACAGCGGCAGCAGCAGCTCGTGGTCGAAGGCGACGTCGCGGTGGTGGCTGGGGATGACCAGCAACGGCCGGGACGGCTCCAGCAGGACCCGGAACCCGGCCCCGTAGACCGGGTCGTCGCAGCGGGCGGCCGCGATCTGCCGCAGCGGCCCGCTCCGGCCGGTGGCGACGAGCTCCAGCTGCCGGGGCCGGTCCGGCCCCGGCCGGGCCGCGGGGACGGCGGCGCCGACCCGCAGCCGTAGCCCGGGTGCTCCCAGCCAGGCCAGCAGGGCGGCACCGACCGCGACGGCCAGGCCGACGTACCCGAGCAGCGGCCACTGCCGGTTCGTCGCGTCCAGGAAGCCGGCCACGACGGCGCTGGTGCTCACCCCGCCGAGCACGGCCCGGCTGCCGTTCGTCCGCAGGTGCCGCCGGAACCGCTCCGAGGTCGTCATCAGGTACGACCGGGGCGGCCGGTCAGACTGCACGCGAACCCGACGAGCAGCAATTATCGGACACAGACGTAGGGTAATCTGCGGCCGAGATCTCCGGTCGAGGACACGGGTCGGGCATGAGGGACAAGGCAACGGTCGACGTCGCGGGCCTGTTCGGCAGTCCCGACGGCTCCCGGGCCGAGCTGGACGACGTGCTGGTCGACTTCGTGGAGTTCGACGCCGACCCCGGCTTCGGCGGGCTGGCCACCCGGGCCGACGACTCCAAGGTCCGGGTCATCGCGGGCAAGCTCGGCGCCGGCAAGACCGTCTACATGCGACGGCTGCAGGACCACCAGGCCCACCAGGACTCGGTCTACGCCCACCTGCCCGAGTACGACCCGCCGACGACCGAGACCGTGGTGACCGCGGGCGCCTGGTTCACCGGGCAGGTGCTGGCCGAGAAGTGGTCCCAGGTGTGGGACCGGGCCATCCTGCGCGCGCTGACCACCCACCTGCTGCTGCACCGGGAGCTGCGCCACCACGTCGGCGAGGAGCACCGGGAGGAGATCCTGCGCGACTACGGCCGGCTGCTGGGTGAGGTCCGCCGGCCCCGCGACGTCTACTCCGAGCTGTCCAACATCGTCCAGGAGCAGGACACCGCCCGGCAGCTCAACACCTACCTCAACGACCCGCTCTGGGACGACCTGAAGGACCTGCTGGCCGAGGTGCTGGCCGCGACCAAGCCGGTCTACTTCTACCTCGACGCGGTGGACGAGGAGTTCGGCCACGCGCCGATGCACTGGCTGCGCTGCCAGGAGGGCCTGTTCTACCAGGTGATGCGGCTGCTGCGGGACCCGCGGCTGGGCGGCCGGCTGCACGTGGTGGTGTCCATCCGGGACATCGTCATGTCGGCCGTCTACCGCTCCGAGCACGCCCCCCGCTACCTCAACGAGCCGCACATCCGGGTGCTCGGCTGGGACGCCGAGTCGCTGCTGCACCTGCTGCGGCAGAAGCTGGAGCGGCTGCCCCGGGCGGCGCTGATGCGCAACCCGACCGGGGCGCCGTCGGTGCGGGACTGGCTCGGCGTCGCCACCGTCGGGGACGAGTGGGGCGGCAAGGAGCGGATCGAGGACTACCTGCTCCGG
>DATINN010000546.1:0-2756 GCA_035474175.1 Mycobacteriales bacterium
CGGGTGTTGGGCTGCAGCAGCCGGTGCGTGCCGATCACGATGTCGACCGTGCCGTCGAGCAGCCCGGCCAGCGTCGCCTGCGTCTCCTTCGGGCTGTCGAACCGGGACAGCGACCGCACGGTGACCGGAAACTGCGCCATCCGCTCGGAGAACGTGGAGAAGTGCTGCTGGGCAAGCAGCGTGGTCGGCACCAGCACGGCCACCTGCTTGCCGTCCTGCGCCGCCTTGAACGCCGCCCGCACGGCGATCTCGGTCTTGCCGTAGCCGACGTCGCCGCAGACCACCCGGTCCATCGGCACCGTCTGCTCCATGTCGTGCTTGACCTCGTTGATCGCCTCCAGCTGGTCGGGCGTCTCCGTGTACGGGAACGCGTCCTCCAGCTCGCGCTGCCAGGGCGAGTCCAAGCCGAAGGCGTGGCCCTTGGTCGCCATCCGCACGCTGTAGAGCCGGATCAGCTCGCCGGCGATCTCCTTGACCGCCTTGCGGGCCCGGCCCTTCGTCTTGGCCCAGTCGGCGCCGCCGAGCCGGTTGAGGGTCGGCGCCTCGCCCCCGACGTAGCGGGTGAGCAGGTCGAGAGAGTCGGTGGGGACGAACAGCCGATCGCCGGGCTGGCCCTTGCGGGCCGCGGCGTACTCGAGGATGAGGTATTCGCGCTCGCCGCCGTTGACCGTCCGCCGGACCATCTCGACGTACCGCCCGACCCCGTGCTGCTCGTGCACGACCAGGTCACCGGCCCGCAGCGCCAGCGGGTCGACCGCGTTGCGCTTGCGCCGCGACGGCATCCGCTGCATGTCCTTGGTCGACTGGCCGCGCTGCCCGGTGATGTCGGCCTGCCCGAGCACGGCCAGGCGCAGCCCCGGCGCGACGAAACCGCCGGCGAGCCGGCCGGTGGACACGGTCACGAACCCCGCCTCCGGCACCTCGGTCAGCGTCGGCACCCCGCGCACCGGCACCTCGGCCCCGCCGAGCTGCTCGACCGCACGCTGCGCCGGCCCCGGCCCGTCGAAGACCATCGCGACCCGCCAGCCGTCGCGGGTCCACTGGCGCACGTCGGCGGTCGCCCGCTCGGTGTCGCCGCGATACTCCTCGGCCGGGGCGGCGTCGACGGCCAGCGCGTCGGTCGAGCCGAGCGACACGTCGGCGGCGAACGGACTGAGCGTCCACCACGGGATGCCCAGCTCCGCCGCGTCGTCGCGGGCCTGCTCGACCGTGCGCAGCGCAGCCGCGCCGAGGTCGATCGGCGCGGTGCCGCCGCCGGCCGCCGCGGCCCAGGACGCGTCCAGGAACTCCTCGGACGTCCGGACCAGCTCGGCGGAGCGGGTCCGGACCCGCTCCGGGTCGCAGACCAGCACGTGGCTGCCGGCCGGCAGCTCGTGCAGCACCAGGCGCAGCCCGTCGACCAGCACCGGGGACAGCGCCTCCATGCCCTCGACCGCCTGTCCGTCGGCGATCCGGTCCAGCATCTCGGCCAGCTCCGGGTGCTCGCTGGCCAGCTGCTTCGCGCGCTCACGCACCGGCAGGGTCAGCAGCAGCTCCCGGCACGGCGGGGCCCACAGGCCGTGCTCGGCCGGCCCGGAGGAGCGCTGGTCGGCGACGGTGAAGAAGCGCACCTCCTCCACGTCGTCGCCCCAGAACTCGACCCGGACCGGGTGCTCCTCGGTCGGCGGGAAGACGTCCAGGATGCCGCCGCGCACGGCGAACTCGCCCCGCTTCTCGACCAGCTCGACCCGGCTGTAGCCGACCGCGACCAGCCGCTCGACCAGGTCCTCCAGGTCGACGACGTCGCCGGTGCGGGCGCTGACCGGCACCAGCTCGCCGAGCCCGGGCACCTGCGGCTGCAGCACCGCCCGCACCGAGGCCACCACGACCCGCACCGGTCCGGTTGCTGGGTCGTCCGTGCTGGGGTGCGCCAGCCGGCGCAGGACGGCCAGCCGGCGGCCCACCGTGTCCGCCCGCGGCGAGAGGCGCTCGTGCGGGAGGGTCTCCCAGGACGGGTACGCGACGACCTCGTCGGCGGGCAGCACGCAGCGCAGCGCCTCGACCAGGTCCTCGGCGTCGCGGCCGGTGGCGGTGACGGCCAGGACCGGACGGCCGGCGCCGCCCTGCGCCGGGTCGGCGGCCAGGGCAGCGGTGACGAACGGGCGGAGCGCGGCCGGAGCGGTCAGCTCCAGCGAGTCGACGCCGGCCGAGGTGACGGCGCGGGCGAGGGCGGGGTCGGGCAGGACGGCGGCGAGCAGTCCGGACAGCGTCATGGTGGCGGCGAGCCTTCCGGGGGCAGCACGGTAATCCCCCGATCCAGCGGGACCGGGGGTGTCACCACTCAGAGTACGCCTGGGTCAGCCTCTCTTCACGACCTTGAAGACGTGCTCGGACGGCCAGCGCCGGGCCCAGTCCGCGGTGACGAAGTCGACGTCGCGGGTGGCGTCGGCGGGCGCCTGCAGCTCGATCAGGTCCTCGATCTCGAAGCCGTTGGCGCGCAGCAGCCGGAACCACTCGCCGTAGGGCAGCGCGAACTCGACGCCCTCGTCGGAGACCCACGTCAGCCGGTGCAGTCCGAAGTAGTCGCGGAGCAACCGGTCCCCCGCCGGCTGCACCGCCTCCGTGTCCGGCGCACACAGTTGCAGCAGCGTGTGGTTGCCGAGGAAGACCAGGCGGCCGCCCGGGCGCAGCAGCCGAGCCGCCTCCGGGATCCACTCGTACGGGTCGCACCAGATCGCCGCGCCGTACTCGGAGATGGCGAAGTCGAAGGAGGCGTC
>DATINN010000547.1:0-5604 GCA_035474175.1 Mycobacteriales bacterium
TCGAGGCGGTCGTGTTCGGGCCGGCCGACTTCATGGCGTCGCTGAACATGCGCTCGCTCGTCGTCGGCGAGCAGCCACCCGGGTACGAGCCGGGCGACGCGTACCACTACCCGCTGCTGCGGTTGCTGGTCGCGGCGCGGGCGGCCGGGGTGCAGGCGATCGACGGGCCGTACCTGCAGATCCGGGACGTGGACGGGTTCCGGCGGCAGGCCCGGCGGACCGCGGCGCTCGGCTTCGACGGCAAGTGGGTGCTGCACCCGGGGCAGGTCGACGCGGCCAACGAGGTCTTCGCCCCCGACCAGGCCGACTACGACCACGCCGAGCGGATCCTGGACGCGTACGAGGAGGCGACCACGGGCCGGCAGCTGGGCGCGGTCATGCTCGGCGCGGAGATGATCGACGAGGCGTCCCGGAAGATGGCGATCGTGGTCGCGGCCAAGGGGCGCGCCGCCGGGCTGACCCGCTCCCAGCCGGGATAGCCGGATCGCCGCGGTCAGGTGCGCAGCGGCCCGGGCCGCGGCGGGGTCAGGTGCGCAGCGCCGGCGGGAGGGGGGCGGCGTCGCGCAGCAGGACCAGCAGCACGACCATCGTCACCGCCAGCGCGAGGTAGGCGACCGTGACCACGGTGCCGACCGCGATCGCCGCCTTCGCGGTGCCGGCGCCGGTCTCGTTGTCCCGCCGGATCCGGCGCAGCGCGATGATCCCGAGCACCACGCCGACCGGCGCCACCAGCACGGACAGGGCCAGCGCGAGCGGTGCCAGCGGCACGCTGCGCTCCGGCGCGGTCGCGTAGCGCGGTGGACTGGTCACGCCCCGATCTTCCCACCGTGGCGGCCGTGTCTCCAGCGGGGAGTCGGGTAACAGGTCCCGGTGCTGCTCGACGGGGTCCGGAAGATCGCGGTGCTGCGGGCCAACAAGCTGGGCGACTTCCTGTTCGCCGTGCCGGCCCTGGACGCGCTGCGGGCGGCGTACCCGCGGGCCGAGATCGTGCTGCTCGGCACCGGCTGGCACGCCGCCTTCCTGGCCGGGCGGCCCGGGCCGATCGACCGGGTGGTGCCGGTGCCGCCGACCCGCGGCGTGGTCGAGAGCGGGCCCGAGGACCCGGCCGAGGTCGAGGAGTTCGCGGCCGCGATGCGGGCCGAGCGCTTCGACCTCGCGATCCAGATGCACGGCGGCGGCCGCTGGTCCAACCCGCTCGTCGCCCGGCTCGGCGCCCGCTGCACCGCCGGGCTGCGGGCGCCGGACGCGATCCCGCTCGACCGCTCCCTGCCGTACGCCTGGTACCAGTCGGAGGTCCTGCGCTACCTGGAGCTGGTCGGCCTGGTCGGCGCCGAGCCGGTCACCCTCCACCCGCGACTGTCGCTGATGGACGGTGACCGGGCCGAGCTGCCGCCGCTGCCGGCCGGTCCGCTGGTCGCCCTGCACCCGGGCGCGGACGATCCCCGCCGGCGCTGGCCGGTCGCCTCCTTCGCCGCGGTCGGGGACGGGCTCGCCGCCCGCGGCGCCACCGTCGTCGTCACCGGCTCCGGCCGGGAGCGGCCGGTCGTGGACGCCGTCGTGGCCGCGCTCGACCGGCCCGCGATCCCGCTGGTGGACGCCGTCTCCGTCGGTGGCCTGGCCGCCCTCTACGACCGCTGCTCGGTGGTGGTCTCCAACGACACCGGCCCGCGCCACCTGGCCGAGGCCGTCGGCACCGCGACGGTCGGCATCTACTGGTGCGGCAACGTGCTCAACGCGGGCGCGCTGACCCGGCTGCGGCACCGGGTGCACGTGGCCTGGCGGACGGCCTGCCCGGTCTGCGGCGCGGCCCTGCCGGAGCCGGAGCTGCCGGCGGCCCACCACGGCCGCCCCTGCCCGCACGACGAGTCCTGGGTGGGCTCGGTGGACCCGGCCGCGGTCCTCGCCGACGCCGTGGACCTCCTCGGCCTGGAGGGTCCCGCGTCCGGCCGCTGAACACCGCGCATCCATTCAGTACGCCAAGATGTCGCAATGCTGCTAGAACAAAATCGGACAGAACGGTAGAGTCCGCCGCATGACGGCGGTCGACACCATCGAGGCAGAGGTACGGGACCTGGTCCGGACCCGCGGGCTGGACCCGGTCCAGGCCCCCGACAGCGCGCGGGCGCTGGTCGAGGAGGTCGTCGCCGACTACGCGCGGCGGGTGCTGACCTCGGCCCTGCCGCCGGTCGGCGACCGGGAGCAGGTGACCCGCAGCGTCCTGGACGCCGTCGCCGGCTTCGGCCCGCTGCAGCGCTGGCTCGACGACCCCGAGGTCGAGGAGATCTGGATCAACGAGCCGACCCGGGTCTTCATCGCCCGCCACGGCCGCAGCGAGCTGACCACGACGGTGCTCACGCCGGCCGCGGTGACCGAGCTGGTCGAGCGGATGCTGCGGGTGAGCGGCCGGCGGCTCGACCTCAGCGAGCCGTTCGTGGACGCGACCCTGCCCGACGGGTCCCGGCTGCACGTGGTGATCCCCGACGTGACCCGCCGACATCCGGCCGTCAACGTCCGGAAGTTCGTCGCGCGGGCGTCCTCTGTGGACGATCTGGTCGGGCTGGGTGCGGTGCCGCCGGGACCGGCCCGCTTCCTGGCCGCCGCGGTCGCCGCCGGGCTCAACGTGCTCGTCAGCGGCGGCACCCAGGCCGGCAAGACCACCGCGCTCAACGCGCTGCTCGGCGCGGTGCCGGCCCGGGAGCGGCTGGTCACGGTCGAGGAGGTGTTCGAGCTGCGGCCCGGGCACGCCGACTGGGTCGCGATGCAGACCCGGCGGCCGAGCCTGGAGGCGACGGGCGCGATCACCCTGCGCCGGCTGGTCACGGAGGCGCTGCGGATGCGGCCCGACCGGCTCGTCGTCGGCGAGGTCCGCCAGGCCGAGTGCCTCGACCTGCTGCTGGCCATGAGCTCCGGCGTGCCGGCGCTGTGCACCGTGCACGCCAACTCGGCCCGGGAGGCGCTGCTGCGGGTGTGCACGCTGCCGCTGCTGGCCGGTGGCAACATCCCGGCGTCCTTCGTGGTGCCGACGGTGGCCGGCTGCGTCGACCTCGTCGTGCACCTCGGGATCGAGCCCAGCGGGCGGCGGCGGGTGCGCGAGGTGCTCGCCGTGCCCGGCCGGGTCGAGGGCGCCGTCATCGAGACCACCCTGCTGTACGGGACGGTCGCCGGCCGGCTGGTCCGGGCCGGCGGCCACCCGCCCTGGGCCGACCGGTTCGCCCGGCACGGCCTGGATCTCGCGGCGCTGCTGGCGGGGGCCTGAGATGGGCGCGCTGCTGGGGTTGGTGCTGGCGGCCGGGTTGCTGCTGCTGGAGCGGGCGGTGGTGGGGCGGTCGGTGCGCCGGGTACGCCGGATCGGCCGGGTCGGCAGGCGGGCCGAGCTGCTGCGGCGGGCCGGGTTCTCGCGGCTGCGCCCGGGGCACCTGGTCGCGGCCGAGGTCGCCGCCGGGCTGCTCGGCGCCGTCCTGGTCGCCTCGGTCACCGGCGCGTCCGGGCTGGCGGCGGCCGGGTTCGTGCTCGCCGCGCTGGTGCCCTCGGCCCTGGTGCGCCGGGCCGCCCGGCAGCGGACCGCCGACCGCCGCGCGCTCTGGCCCGAGGTGGTCGACTCGCTCGCCTCCGGCGTCCGGGCCGGCCTGTCGCTGCCGGAGGCGCTGGCCGCGGTGGGGGAGCGGGGGCCGGAGCCGCTGCGGCCGGCGTTCGCGGCCTTCGGGGCCGACCACCGCGCGTCCGGGCGGACCGCCGAGGCGCTGGACCGGTTGCGGGAGCGGCTGGCCGACCCGGTCGGCGACCGGGTGGTGGAGACCGTCCGGCTGGCCCGCGAGGTCGGCGGCACCGACGTCGGCACGGTGCTGCGGACGCTGGCCGCGTTCCTGCGCGAGGACGCGCGGACCCGGGCCGAGCTGGAGGCCCGGCAGAGCTGGACGGTCAACGCGGCCCGGGTCGCTGTCGCGGCGCCGTGGCTGGTGCTGCTGTTGCTGGGCTCGCAGCCCGAGACCGCCCGGGCGTACGGGACCGGCACCGGGACGCTGGTGCTGGCCGCGGGCGGGCTGGCCTGCGTGCTGGCCTACCGGGCGATGGTCCGGATCGGGCGGCTGCCGGCCGAGCGGCGGGTGCTGCGGTGACCGGCGCGCTGCTGTGGCCCGGAGTCCTGCTGGGGCCGGGAGTCCTGCTCGGGCTGGCGCTGCTGGTGGCCGGTGTCCCCGTGCGCCGCCGGCCCCGCCTCCCGCACCGCCTGGCGCCGTACGTGGGCGATCCGGACGGAGCGGGGCCGGCCGGGCCCGGGAGCGGGGGCGGGGGCGGGGGCGGGGGCGGCGGCACGGTGGTGGCGCGGGCGGCGGTGCTGGCCGACCGGGCGCTCGGCGGGGGCGAGTCGGTGCGGCGGCGGCTGGCGGTGCTCGCCGACGGGCGGACCGTGCACGACGTCCGCGTCGAGCAGCTGGCGTACGGGGCGGTCGGGCTCGTGCTCGGTGGCGCGGCCGGTGCGGTGCTGACCGTCGCAACGGGACGGTCGCCGGTCGCGCTGCTGCTCGCGGTGGCCGGCGGGCTGGCCGGCGCGCTCGGCCGGGACGTCGCGCTGACCCGGCGGGTCCGGCGGAAGCAGGCCGCGGTGCTGGCCGAGTTCCCGGTGGTGGCGGAGCTGCTGGCGCTCGCGGTCACCGCGGGGGAGGGACCGGTCGGCGCGCTGGACCGGGTCTGCCGCCTCACCGGCGGCGTCCTCGCTGCCGACCTCGGCGCGGCGCTGGCCGCGGTCCGGGCCGGCGCCCCGCTGGCCGCGGCGCTGGAGGAGCTGCGCGACCGGGCCGGCGTCCCGGTGCTGGCCCGGTTCGTCGACGGCGTGCTGGTCGCGCTCGAGCGCGGCACCCCGCTGGCGGAGGTGCTGCGGGCCCAGGCCGCGGACGTGCGCGAGGCCGGCCGGCGGGCGTTGATCGAGGCCGGTGGGCGGGCGGAGATCGGGATGCTCGTGCCGGTCGTGTTCGGGATCTTGCCGACGACCGTCCTCTTTGCACTGTATCCGGGGCTGGTCGCGGTGTCCGCGCTGACAGGAGGGTGAGAGATGACGAGGTGGCAGCGGCTGCGGGCCGAGCCCGAGCGGGGCGACGTGCCCGGCTGGGTGATGATCGCGGTGATGACGGCGGCCTTGGTGCTGGCGATCCTGGTGCCGTTCCGGGACGCGGTGGTGCCGGCGATGACGGCGGCGGTGGAGGACGTGTTCACCCAGGCCGGGACGTGAGGCGGGCCGACCGCGGGTCGGCGGTGGTCGGGTTCGCGCTGGTCGTGGTGCCGGTCCTGGTCCTGGTGCTGGTGACGGTGCAGGCGATCGCCTACCTGCGGCTGCGCGACCTGGTCGCCGCGGCGGCCGAGCAGGGCGCGCGGCGGGGGGCTGCGGCCGGTGCGTCCACACGGGACGGCGCGGCGCTGGCCGACGCGGTGCTGGCCGGCTCCCTGCCGCCGGCCGCCCACGGCACGATCCACTGCACCGCCACGGAGACCGGCGGTGCCGGCGGCGCCGGTCCGGGCGGCGGGGGTGCTGCCGGCGGCGCCGACAGCGCGGGCGGTGTGGCCGCGGTCGATCGCGCTGCCGGGCCGGTGCTGGTGGCGGTTCGGTGCCAG
>DATINN010000548.1:0-11816 GCA_035474175.1 Mycobacteriales bacterium
CGCGCCCAGGTGCTCCAGGTCGCCGGTGACGTGCACGCCGCGGACGAACGAGTCCTGGTCGTCGAGGTCGTCGACGTAGTGGGCGCCGACCCGGGCCATCCGGATCATGTGCAGCACGACCGTGCGGTTGTCGGTCAGCTCGACGCCGGCCGCGTAGCGCTCCAGCGGGGAGCCGGGCGGGGCCATCAGGTAGGGCACCACGTACATGGTCTTGCCGGCCGAGGCGCCGCGCATCTTCTCTTCCAGCAGCGGGCGCATCTCCGCCGCCGGCCGCCAGTTGTCGTAGACGCCGGCGTCGGCCGGGTCGCTGGTGGCGACGATCGTGCGCTCCTCAGAGCGCGCGGTGTCCTTGACGTAGCTGCGCGAGTAGTAGAGGCCCTCGCCGGCCGGCTGGATCTCACCCGCCGCCAGCGCCTCCTGCAGCAGCCGCTCGTCGTCGGAGTCGGCGACGACCTCGACCCGGTCCGGCTCGGTGTGCGCGGCCCACTGCCGCACGTAGTCCCGGACCCGCTCGTTCCGCAGCCCGGCCTTGTCGAGGACAGTGTCGACGTCCACCACGGGGTGCACTCCCATCCGCGATCGCCGTCGACCGCGCCGTGCCGCCGACCCTACAATCCCCGCGCGCCGCCGTGCTGCACCGGCTCGACCAGCGGTTCCGTACCTGCGGTCATCGGCCCGGACTGTGACCAACCCCACTGTCACAGGCGGTCCCGCGACCCGGTCGGAGCTGTCGTCACCCCCACCGGAGAGAGGCACACACCATGAAGATCGCGGTCATCGGCGGCACCGGGCTCATCGGGTCCCAGGTCGTCACCCTGCTGCGCGCCGCCGGGCACGAGGCCGTGCCGCACTCGCCGTCGACCGGGCTGGACCTGCTGTCCGGCGCCGGGCTGGCCGAGGCGCTGGCGGGCGCCGAGGTCGTCGTCAACCTGACCAACTCGCCGACCTTCGACGACGCGTCGCCGGAGTTCTTCCGGACCACCATGGACAACCTGCTGGCGGCCGCGCAGACCGCCGGCGTCGGGCACGCGGTGGTGCTGTCGATCCTCGGCGCGGACCTCGTCCCGGAGCTCGTCTATTACCAGGCCAAGGTGCTGCAGGAGGACCTGCTCAAGGCCGGCCCGGTGCCGTGGTCGGTGGTCCGGGTCACCCAGTTCTTCGAGTTCATGGACTCGGTGCTGTCCTGGACCGCGGACGCGGACACCGTGCGGCTGCCCGGCACGCTGCTCCAGCCGATGGCCGCGGCCGAGGTCGCGCAGGCCGTGGCCGACGTCAGCGCCGGCGCCCCGCTGCACGGCACCCGGAACGTGGCCGGGCCGGACGTCTTCCGGCTCGACGAGCTGGGCCGGATCACGCTGGCCGCCCGCGGCGACCACCGGACGGTCGTCACCGACGACACCGCCGGGCTGTTCGCCGCCGTCCGCGGCGACGCGCTGATCGCCAAGGACGGCGCGGTCATCGCCAAGACGTCGTACCGGGAGTGGCTCGCGCGCTGACGCCACCCGGGCCCGCACGGCCCGTACGGCTGCTAGTCGTGCGGGCCCGGCACGGCGCCGAGCTTGTCCGGGTTGACCATCCACAGGACCCGGTCGATGCCGGCGGCCGAGGCGGTGACCGTGACCAGGCCGTAGAGCGCGCCGTCGCGGCGCAGCACCGCCGACGTCTGCCCGTTGGTCTCCGTCCAGGACACCTCGATGCCGGCCCAGAACGACGGCGCCCAGGCGACCACGAAGCGCGCCACCGGGGTCGCCCCGACCACGGCCCGGCGGGCCACGCGGTGCGCGCCGTTGCCGTCGGACACGCTGGTCACGTCGGCCGCGAACATGCCCTCCAGCGCGGCCATGTCGCCGGAGCGGGCCGCCGCGACGAACGCGGCCAGCAGGTCCCGCTGGTCGGCCGCGCTCACCGGCAGGCGGCGGTCGCCGGTCACGTGCCGGCGGGCCCGGCTGACCAGCTGCCGCACGGCCGGCTCGGTCGAGTCGAGGATCTGCGCGATCTGCCCGTACGGGTAGTCGAAGGCCTCCCGCAGCACGTACGCGGCCCGCTCGTGCGGGGTCAGCTTCTCCATCAGCAGCAGGGCGGCCAGCTCCAGCGCCTCCCCGCGCTCCGCGCCGAGGTAGGGGTCGGCGCTGGTGTCGACGGGCTCCGGCAGCCACGGGCCGACGTACGTCTCCCGCCGGGCCCGGGCCGAGCGCAGCTCGTTGATCGCCAGCCGGGTCGTGGTCGTGGCCAGGTAGGCGGCCGGGTTGGCGACGGCGGCGCGATCGGCGGTCTGCCACCGCACCCAGGCGTCCTGGACCAGGTCCTCGGCCTCGCTGGCGCTGCCGAGCATCCGGTACGCGATGCCGAACAGCCGCCGCCGGACCGCGCCGAACACCGCGGTCGCCGCGTCCAGATCGTCCGCCGTCCCGGTCACCGGACCATCGTGGTCGAGAAGCGGCGCGAGGTCACGCCCACCGTCGTGCCTTCGGCTCAGGCATCCGGCGGGACCGGGAGGGTGAGGGCGCCGCCGCGGGGGAGCTCGAGGACGCGGGTGCCCGGCGGGCGGCGCCGGGCCTCGGCCAGGAAGTCGCTCAGCGGGGACCTGAAGACGCCGTAGTCGTCGTGGTGGATGCCGACCGCGGTGTCCGGCCGCAGCAGGTGCAGCAGGTCGACGCCCTGGCGGCCGTCCATCGTGACGGTCATGCCGAGGATCTTGGTGCCGCCCAGGTGCAGCACGCCGAGGTCGACCTCGCTGTAGCGGTCGCGGATCTCGCGCAGGCCGTCGTAGTAGAGCGTGTCGCCGGAGAGGTAGAGCCGCAGCGGGGGCCGGCCCGGGCCGGTGAACTCCAGCAGGCTGCCCATCACCGGGGGCAGGATCCGCCGCGCCGGGCCGAGCGCGTGCCGGCCCGGCAGCGAGGTCACCCGCAGCGTGGTGCCGTCGCGGGTCAGCTCGGTGGACTGCCAGGTCTCCAGCGGCCGGGGCGTGAAGCCCCACTTGGCCAGCCGGCGGCCGGCGTGCGGGGTGGTCGCGATCGGCACGCCGTGGTCGAGACCCTGCCGGGCGACCCGGTCGAAGTGGTCGCCGTGCAGGTGGGACAGCACGACCAGGTCCAGCGGCGGCAGCTCGCGGATCCCCAGCGCCGGCTCGGTCCGGCGCTTGGACCACAACCCGCGCCCGAGGTACGCCCGCTGCCCGCGGTGCAGGAAGTTGGGGTCGGTCAGGACGGTGAACCCGGCGTACCGGATGAGGGTCGTCGCGGTCCCGATGAACAACAGCGAGTCCGATTCGGTCACGTTCCCGGTGGTGTCCCGCACCGGTGCCGGTAAACCGCCCGGCCCGCCCGGACTTGACCGCCCGGCCCGCCCGGAGTTGACCGCCCGGCCCGCGCGGGCGGTGTGGCGGCGGTCTACGGCTGTCGCGCTGTGGGTACGGTGCCCGCCATGCGAGCGACGGTGCTGGCGGCCGCGGGGATCGCGGCGGTGCTGTGCGGCGGGTGCGGGGTGACGCCGGGGACCTCCTCGGTGGCGGCGACGGCGGACCAGTGGCTGGCGGCGGCCCGGGCCAGGGACGCGGCCGCGCTGTGCCGGCTGGTCACGCCGGCGGCGGCGCAGTCGGCCGAGACCGGGGACGAGACCTGCGTGCAGGCGCTGGGCGACCTCGACCTGCCCGGGACCGGCCCGCTGGGCGCGATCCAGGTCTGGAGCGACCGGGCCCAGGTGAAGGCCGGCGGCGACACGCTGTTCCTGACCGAGATCGACGGGAGCTGGCGGGTCAGCGCGGCCGGCTGCACCGCGTCGGCCGCCGGCCCGTACGACTGCGACCTGGAGGGCTGAGGTGCGCACGCTCTTCGTCGGACTGCTGCTGTTCCTCGCCCTCGGGCTGGGCTACTTCATCGTGCTGGGGCTGACCCACCGGTGAGGAGGCTGCGGGACTTCGGGCTGAGCCTGTTCTTCGGCGGGCTGTTCCTGCTCGCGCTGGTCGGGGAGTCGATCGCCGGCGTCGCGCTCTACAACGACGAGCAGGTCACCAGCGGCGGCGAGCCGGTGTCGTTCTGGCACTACGTGACATCCTCCAGCTTCGCCGCCGACGTCGCGGAGAACTGGCAGTCGGAATACCTCCAGTTCTTCCTCTACATCTTCCTGACCGTCTGGCTGGTGCAGCGCGGGTCGACCGAGTCCAAGGAGCTGGACAAGGTCGGGCCGGAGTCCGACGAGGACCAGAAGATCGGCCGGTACGCCACGAAGGACTCGCCGCGCTGGGCCCGGGTCGGCGGCTGGCGGACCGTGGTCTACTCGCGCTCGCTCGGGGCGGTGATGGGCCTGATCTTCCTCGGGTCCTGGCTGGCGCAGTCGATCGCGGGGCGGGCGTCGTACAACGCCCAGCAGCTGGCGGACCTCTCCGACCCGGTGTCGTGGCCGGGCTACGTCACCTCGGCCGACTTCTGGAACCGGACCCTGCAGAACTGGCAGTCGGAGTTCCTGGCCGTGGCCTCGATGGTGGTCCTGTCCATCTACCTGCGCCAGCGCGGGTCGCCCGAGTCCAAGCCGGTCGGCGCCGCGCACGGCGCCACCGGCCAGGAGGGTTGAACACGTTCAACCCGTGACCTACTCTCGGCTTGAACACGTTCAAGTCGAGGGAGGCGCCGTGCCCGACACCCGGGAGAAGCTGGTGGCGGCCGCGCTGCGGTTGTTCCGCACCGACGGCTACCAGGCCACCACGATGCGCCGGATCGCGACCGAGGCCGGCGTCTCCCTCGGCAACGCGTACTACTACTTCGCCAGCAAGGACGACCTCGTGCACGAGCTCTACCTGCTCGTGCAGCGGGAGCACCGCGAGCTGGCCGGGCCGCGGCTGCGGCGGGGCGCGTCGCTGACGGAAAACCTGCGCACGGTGCTGCACGCCGGCCTCGACGTGATGGCGCCGTACCAGGAGTTCGGCAGCTCGTTCCTCACCGTGGCGCTGCCGCCGTCGTCGCGCAGCAGCCCGTTCTCGGCCGACTCGGCCGTCGCCCGGGAGCAGGCCATCGGGCTGATGCGGGAGGTGGTGACGCTCTCCCGGGGCCGGCCGACGGGCGTCCTGCTGGAGCGGCTGCCGACCCTGCTGTGGCTGGTCTACCTGGGGATCACCGTGCACTGGGTCACCGACTCCTCGCCGGCGCAGGACCGGACCCGGCGGCTCGTCGACGGCGTGGCCCCGATCGTCAGCCGGCTGGTCGGGCTGGCCCGGCTGCCGGGCGGCCGCCGCCTGGTCACCGACGTGGCCAGGGTGATGGACGTGGTCAGCGCGGCCCCCGCCCCCGCGGCGGAGGTGGCCCGATGAGCCCGCTCCGGTCGGCCGTCATCGCGGGCGCCTCCGGGTACGTCGGGCAGCACCTGACCCGCGCGCTCGATGCCGCCGGCATCCGTGTCCGCACCATCGGCCGCGGCCCGGCCGCCGACGCCCGCTGGGGCGACGACCTCGCCGCCGTCCTGGACGGGGCCGACCTGCTGGTCAACCTGGCCGGGCGCTCGGTCAGCTGCCGCTACTCCAAGCGCAACGCCGACGCGATCCTGTCCTCCCGGACCGAGACCACGGCGGCGCTCGGCCGCGCGCTGGCCCGGGCCGCCGACCCGCCCGCGCTCTGGGTCAACGCCAGCACCGGCACGATCTACCGCGACGCCCGCGACCGGCCGCAGGACGAGGCCACCGGCGAGCTCGGCACCGGCTTCTCCGTCGCGGTCGCCCGGGCCTGGGAGCGGGAGCTGTTCGACGCGCCCACGACCGTACGGAAGGTCGCGCTGCGGATGGCGATCGTGCTCGGGCCCGGCGGTGGCGCGCTCAACCCGTTCGTCAACCTGGCCCGGCTCGGGTTCGGCGGCCGGATGGGGTCGGGGGAGCAGGTGTTCAGCTGGGTGCACGTCGAGGACGTGAGCCGGGCGGTCCTGCACCTGTCCGAGCACCCGGAGCTGTCCGGACCGGTCAACGTGGCCACGCCCCACCCGGTCAGCAACGCCGAGCTGATGGCGCACGTCCGGGCCGAGCTGGGGTGGAGCCGCGGGCTGCCGCTGCCGGCGCCGGTGCTGGAGCTCGGCGCGCGGGTGATCCGGACCGAGGCCGAGCTGGTGCTCAAGAGCCGGTGGGTGCGTCCGGGCGTGCTGCTCGACTCCGGTTTCGCGTTCGCGTACCCGACGCTGCCGCAGGCGCTGGCGGCGATCGCGACCGAGACCCCGCGCGGGCTGCTGCCGGTGGCGCTGGGCTGAGCAAATCGGCTGGCCCGCGGTGAGCGGCCGGGTGAGCATGACGGCATGAGGTTGCCGCTGCAGGGCGGGCTGCCGCCGGCCGGGACGGTCGACGGCGCCGTGCTGCAGATCGCCTGCGACGAGTCCGGCTTCTCCGGCTCCAACCTCTTCCGCTCGGCCACGCCGGTGATCACCCACGCCAGCGTCGATCTCGGCGTCGAGGAGGCGGCCGGGCTGATCGCGGCGCTGGGTCCGGCGTCGCTGACCGAATTCAAATCCGGGCAGTTCCTGCGCGGGCCGTCCGCCGGCGGGCTGGAGCCCTTCCTGGCCGCGCTGGCCGGGCGGGCGCACGTGCACCTGGTGGACAAGGAGTTCTTCCTCGTCACCCGGATCGTCGACCTGTTCCTGGCCGAGCCGTCGTACGCGGCCGGCACCCGGCTCACCGCGGCCCAGCGCCCGGCCGCCCGCACGCTCTACCGGGCCCGGGGCGAGGACGGGTGGGACGCCTTCCTGGCCGCGTTCGTGGAGCTGGTGCGGGTGAAGCGGCGGCGGCAGCCGGACCGCCGCGCGCTGGACCGGTTCTTCCGGGCCCGGGACGCGCTGGCCCTCGACCCGGCGGCCGGCGGGATCCTGGCCGCGCTCGACCCGGCCCGGGCCTGGGACGTGCTGAGCCGGCTGGCCGGCGGCGACGGGTCGATCCCGCCGCCGCTGGAGCCGATGCTGCCCGCGCTGGCCGAGACGGTGCTGTTCTGGAGCGGCGGCCGGCGCCCGGTGCTGGTCATCCACGACGAGCAGAGCGCGCTCACGCCCGGCCGGCTGCGGCGCCTGCAGCAGGTGCTGGCCGACGGGACGGTGTCGCCGCTGGCCGGGCTGGTCGCGGTCGACTCCCGGGACGACCCCCGCGTCCAGGTCGCCGACCTGCTGGCCGGCGTGGCCCGCCGGCTGCCCGCGGCCGGGCCGCTCGCGCCCTTCCTCTCGCCGACCTCGCTGCGGGACGGCGACTGACCGTCGCGGCGGTGGCCCTTCGGCGAGGGCGGCCACCGGTCGGCTCAGGTGGCCGGTTCCTTCGCGGGGGTGGCCGTCGGCGGGTCGGCGGTGTCCGCGAGGTCGAGGTCGCGGGGGTCCGGGGCGGTGCGGTCGCGGGCGAGGAGCCAGGACGCGCCGAAGGACCAGACGGCGACGACCTCGCCGACGTACAGCCGGTCGACCGAGAAGAGGTCCACGCCGAGGAAGGCCCAGAGCCCGGCGACCAGGATCAGGATGCCCAGGCCGAGGTGCAGGGCGAACCGGTTGCGGTGGCCGATCGGCGTCCCCGGGCGCACCTCGTTGGCCGCGAAGAGCAGGCTCATCACGGCCAGCCCGAGGATGAACACCACCGCGCAGATCGCGTGCACGACCGCGGTCGGCGACTCGCCGAGGACGTGCTCGACGGACGAGCAGCTGGGCGGGACGGTCGCGTCGCGGCAGGACGGCAGCGTCTGCCAGCCCGGCCGCCGCGTCGGGAAGAACACCACGCCCAGCACGGCGATCCCGGCCACCAGGCTGACCCGGAAGTCCCAGCTCCGGGTCCGCCCCAGCATGTACGTCACCAGCAGGAAGCCGATGACGCACAGGCCGCCGACGAAGAAGTCCTGCATGGCCGAGTGGTAGTAGGCGCTGAGCGAGCCGCGGACGTGCACGGTGCCCGGCACGAAGAACACCTCCCCGGCGAAGAGCAGGAACGGCAGCACGATCCCGATCCACCCGACGACGCGCCGCATCCACCAGTAGGAGCGGGCGTAGCCCGCGTCCCTCCTCGTCGCCAGCTGGTCGACGGCCTTGCGTGCCGATGCGGTCATGGCCGGGCCCCTCCGTACGGGAACGTCGTGGTGCAGGAGGGCCGAGGAGCGGCCGCAGATACCTGGCCAAGGAATTCCGGAATCCGGTGCCCGGGACGTATCTGCGCGGGATGGTGGGGTTCCTGCATCGCAGGACTGCATCCGGGCCGAGGAGGCGGGATGATGACGACGGAGACCGGCGGGCCCCCACCGCGCAGCCGGTTCGCGGACGGGGCGGCGGCCGACTTCCTCGACTGGCGGGCCGGCGACGCCGACGCGCTGGGCCGGCTGGTGCGCCGGGTGACGCCGACGCTGTGGCACGTCGCCCGGGCGTACGGGCTGTCCCGGGAGGCGGCCGAGGACGTCGTGCAGAGCAGCTGGGTCACGCTGGCCCGCGCCGCCGACACCGTCCGCGAGCCGCAGGCGATCGTGAGCTGGTTGTGCGTCACCACCCGCCGGGAGGCGGCCCGGGTGGTCCGCCGGACCCGGCTCGAGGACAGCACCGAGCCGGCCGTGCTGGCCGAGCAGGGGCCGCCCGCGGCCGACCTGGCCGACGCCGTCCTCGCCGACGACGAGGCCGCGGCGCTGTGGCGGCGGGTCGACCAGCTGCCGCCGCGCTGCCGGCAGCTGCTGCGGATCGTCGCGTTCGAGGACCGGCCGGACTACCGGTCGATCTCCGCCGAGCTGTCCATGCCGGTCGGCAGCATCGGCCCCACCCGCCGGCGCTGCCTGGACAAGCTGCGCGAGCTGCTGGCCGACGACACCCACCGGAGCGACCGATGAGCGACGACGACCGCACCCTCGAAGCCCGCCTGCGCGGCATGTGGGAGGCCACCGACCCGGCCCCGGCCGACCTGGCCGAGCGGGCGCTGTTCGTGCTGGAGCTGGCCGGCCTGGAGACCGAGCTGCTGCGGATGCAGGAGGTCGAGCTCGCCGGCGCCCGCGGCGAGGAGACGGCCCGGACGGTGACGTTCGAGAGCGAGCACGTGGCGGTGATGGTGACGCTGTCCGGGCCACCGGGCCGGGCCCGCCGGCTCGACGGGTGGATCAGTCCCGCGGCCGCGCTCGACGTCGAGGCGCGGACGCCGGCGGCGTCGGCCCGCACGACGGCCGACGCCGGCGGGCGGTTCTCCTTCCCCTCGCTCGGGCCGGCGCTGGTCCAGCTCGTGCTGCACCCCACCGGCGGCGCCGCCGTCGACCTGACCCGGCCGGTGGTCACCCCGGCCATCCAGATCTGAGGAGACCGCAGTGTGGAGATACCAGGACGGCGCCGGCGACGAACCGCCCATGCCGTCGGCGGCCCAGCTGGCCCGGCACCGCGGGCGGGTGCTCGACCCGGCCACGGCGGTGCTGCGGCCCACCGACCGGATCCGGCCGACCGCGTACGTCGGCGACCAGCTGCTGGTCCGGGAGGCGCACCGGCCGGCGGTCGACACGCACCTGGACGAAGCCTTCGGCCACCTGTCGGTCAAGAGACAGGACGCCGTTCCCGGCATCGACCCGGAGCTCCGGGTCGCCACCTACACCTTCGGCCCCGGTGACAGCGGGCCGGTCCGGGTCGACGCGTGGGACATCCTGCAGTCGGTGCGCGCCTCGGTCTCCGACGTGGCCGCCGGGCTCAACCACCTCTTCGTCACGACGACGTCCACGCAGGGTTACCACTCGCCCAACCCGTACCACTCGCCGAACCCGAGCACCCCGGGCAGCGGCGTCGACCTCTACGGCGTCCGCGGCTGGGGTGGGCGGGAGCCGGTCGGCTGGATGGGCCCGGCCCCGGTCCGCCGGGAGGACGAGGAGCTGCTGCCCGGGCGCCGCCCGGTCGTCGCGGTCCTGGACACCGGCTGCGGCCGGCACGAGTGGCTGGACGACGTGACGCGCCTGGGTGAGCCGGCCAACGGGAGCATCGGCCTGGCCGGACAGGGTCCGGACGACCTGCCCAACCTGTGGGGGCCGATGGACGGGGTGCTCGGTCCGGTCTGCGGGCACGGCACGTTCATCTGTGGCCTGATCCGGCAGCTGTGCCCGGACGCGGACATCCTCAGCGCGCGGGTGGTCGCGGCGGACGGGCTGGCCGAGGAGGGCGTCATCCTCACCGCGCTCGGCCGGCTCGACACGATCGCCGGGCAGGGCCGGCTGGACGTCGTGTCGCTGTCCTTCGGCGCCTACTACGAGCTGGCGACGGACCCGGCCCGGAAGGAGCTGTGGCACGCGCTGACGGCGCTGGCGCAGAAGGGTGTCGTGGTCGTGGCCTCGGCCGGCAACGACGCCACCACGCGGCCGATGTTCCCGGCCGCGTTCGCCCCGCACCAGGGCGGCGACTTCCCGGAGCTGCTGGCGCAGCAGGTGCCCCTGGTCAGCGTGGCCGCGAAGAACGTGGACGGCACGGTGGCCCTGTTCAGCAACGGTGGTCCGTACGTCCTGCACTGGGAGCCCGGGGTCTCCCTGGTGAGCACGATGCCGGACTACGACGCGGGGGAGAACCCGGCCAGCGCGGCGATCGACCCGAGCGGGCAGCAGCGGCGGGCGCAGGATCCCGACTTCTACGGCCGCGTGCGACCGGGACAGGGACCGGGCGGGTTCGCGGTGTGGAGCGGCACCTCGTTCGCGGCACCGGTGCTGGCCGGCCGGATCGCCCAGCAACTGCTCGACGGGCAGCTCGGCGCCCGGACCGTCGACGGCGCGTGGGACGCGGTCACCGAGTTCACCGGCCTTGGGCAGCCTGGGAAAACTCCGGGAACTGTGCCAGGTTAGCGACCATACTGGAGGTGTGTCCGTCGCGACCGCCGGTGAGCTTCATCGGCGGGCGCTCGCGGAGTCGGAGCGGGGTCGGCATCGGCAGGCCCGCCGGCTGCTGACCTCGGCTCTGCGCGCCGCCCCCGATCCGCTGCTGCGCGCCCGGGTCCTGATCAGCCTGGCCTACCACGAGGCCGAGCGGCACAGCCTGGCCGCGGGCCTGGCCGTGCTGGCCGAGGCGGACGCGATCCCGGACCTGCCCCGGCGGACCCGGGCCCTCGTGCACAGCCAGCGCGGGCTGCTGCGGATGCGGGCCGGGGCGTACGACGACGCGCTGGCCGATCTCGACGCGACCCTGCGCCTGCTGGACGAGTCGACGCCGGAGGACCTGTGCCGGGCGCTGCTCAACCGGTACCTGATCCACGAGACCCGCCGGAACCTGGCGCTGGGGCGGGCCGACCTGGTCCGCTGCGTCGACGTGGCCGACCGGCACGGGCTGGACATCATCGCCGCCAAGGCCACCCACAACCTCGGCTGCCTGCTGCTGCTGGCCGGTGACCTGCCGGCGGCGCTGCGGCAGATCGACTCCGTCTCGGCCGTCCTGACCGGGCTGTCCGGGCCGAGCGCGGCCGTGCACCACGTCGACCGGTCCGGGATCCTGGTCGCGGCCGGGCTGACCCGCGAGGCCGACGGGGACCTGGCCCGGGCGGTGGAGCTGTTCGGGGCGGCCGGGATCCGGCAGGACCAGGCCGAGGCGGAGCTGGCCCGGGCCCAGGTGGCGGCGGCGGAGGAGCGGTGGGAGGACGCGGTACGGCTCGCGACCACGGCCCGGCGGCGGTTCCGCAGCCGCGGGGCCGAGGTCTGGGTGCTGCTGGCGGAGCTGGTCGCGGTGAGCGCCCGGGTCGGGAGCGGGCGGGTGTCCGCCGCCACCGTCGCGGCGGCGGTGCGGCTCGCCGGGGCGCTGGCGGCGGCCGGGCTGCCGGACGAGTCCCGCCGCGCCGCGCTCACCGCGGCCGCGGCCGAGCTGTCCCGCACCCGGGCGGCGCCGGCGGCGCGGGCGGCGGC
>DATINN010000549.1:0-2440 GCA_035474175.1 Mycobacteriales bacterium
GCCGGGCCCGGCGCCCCCGAGGCGCCCTGACCCGGCGGCGACGTCCCGATGGGTCCTGGCCGGGGCCGCGACCGTCAGGGCCGGTCCAGGCGCCGGACGGCGATCCCGGTGACGATCAGGACGCCGCCGTAGAGCAGGAGCCAGACGCCGAGGACGACGGTCAGCGCGCGGAGCGAGATGTCGGGATAGGCCAGGATCAGCAGGCCGGCGAGAACCGACGCCGCGCCGGTCGCCAGGCGCCAGCCCCGGGCCGGCACCGACCCCGGGGACAGCCCGGTGACGATGTCGATGATCCCGGCGATCAGCCAGAAGATGCCGACGAGGACGACCACCGCGGCGACGCTCTGCAGGAGGTGGCGCAGGCACAGCGCACCGATCAGCACGGACAGGATGCCGGTCAGGGCGAGCAGGAACCGTTCCCCACCGCCGGCGTCCCGGACCGCGAAGCTCTGGACGATCCGGATGACGCCGTTGATGATCAGCTGCAGGCCGGCGACGATCGCGACGACCCCGACCGTGGCGCGGGGCCAGACGAGGACGGCGACGCCCGCCAGCAGGGTCAGGAGCCCGAGCGCCACGGGCAGGCCCCAGTGCCGTCCGATGCCGCCGGCGACGCCGTCCGCGCTGTCGCCCCAGTCGGATCCGGACCGGTGCGATGACCCGTCGGCGTACGGGGCCGCCGGCGGGCGGCTGTCGGTGCCGAACGCTGCGCTGTCCGGCCGCCTGTCGGTGCCGAACGCTGCGCTGTCGGGCCGGCTGGGTGTGGACACGGGGACCTCCTCGGGGACGGCGCGGCCCACTGTCCGCGCCCGGCCGCGCCGGTGACCTCACCCGGCGCGGAGGACACCGCGGCCGGCACCGGCGCCGGCTCGCCCGGGCCGGACGAGAGGACGCCCGGCCGGTCAGCGCACCGTCAGCGCACCGTCAGCGCACGGTCAGCGCACGGTCAGCGCACGTCGACGGTGGAGACCTCGATGGCGTTGTTGCCGTAGCCGATCCGGTTCCACGGCGGGACGTCGGGCTGGACGTTGCCGGCCGCGTCGGCGGCGCGGGCCCGCAGGCTGTGCCGGCCGGGCGTGGCCTCCCACGCGCAGCGCCAGTCCTGCCACTCGTACGGGGACCGCGGCGGCTCGACCACCGCGGGGACCCACTCGCCCTCACCGGTGAAGCTCAGCCCGACGTCGGTGATCGGGCCGGCCCCGGACCAGGCCTTGCCGCGGATCGTGCAGGGCCCGGCGGGGATGGTGGATCCCGGCGCCGGGTCGGTGATCCGGGCCCGCACCCGCATGTGCGTGACCGGCTCGAACGGCCGGTCCGGCCACTGGTAGACGTAGTGGCCGGTCTGGAACTCGCCCACGAACGGCTCGGTGACCACGTCCAGCCGGGCCAGCCACTTCACCGACGCGACCGCGTACCAGTGCGGCACCACCAGCCGGAACGGCGCGCCGTGGTCGGGCCGCAGCGGTTCGCCGTTCATCTCGTAGGCGACGAGGATCCCGGCGTCCGGGTCGGCCGCGAGCGCCAGCGGCAGGGAGCGTACGAAGGTCAGGTCGTCGACGGCCTCGAGGACCGAGCTGAGGTGGTACGTGCCGTGGTCGGCGCCCTGGCAGCGGAGCTCGACGCCGTCCGTGCCGGGTCGGGCCCGGGCCAGGACGTCGGCGAGGCGGGCGCCCCGCCAGAAGGCCGTCGACACCGCGTAGCCGCCCCACGGTTCGCCGGTCGGCAGCGGCCTGGTGTCGAGGCGGCCGTTGCCGGCGCACTCCAGGGTGACGGCCCGCTCCACCGCCGGCAGCGCCCGCAGGTCGTCGACGGTGAGCGCGAGGGGCGTGCCGACCGCGCCGGACACGTGCAGGGTGCCGTCGTGCTCGGGCAGCGCGAAGTTGCTGCGGACGTAGTGCTCGTCGGTCGAGGTGATGTGATCGCGGAGGGCCGCGTGCGGGGCCTCGGCGTTGAACGGCTCCTCCTTGATCATGCTCAGGGCGGCCCGGTTGGCGGCGACGGCGTCGGTGACGGTCATGGCAGGCGCTCCTCGGTGGTGGCTGGATCAGTAGTCGGCGTCGAGGAAGTGCGGGTCCCGGCCGTCGTTGAAGGCGCCGATCCCCTCGACCCGGTCCGGGTGCACCGCGGAGCGCCAGTGCGCCTCCATCATGATCGACACCGCCTGCTCGATGGGCTGGCCGATCCCCATCTGGACCGCCCGCTTGACCGCCTGCACGGCCGTCGGCGAGTTGCTCGCGATCGTCGCGGCGACGCGGTGGGCCGCCGGCATCAGCTCGGCCGCGGGGTGCAGCTCGTTGACCATGCCCAGCCGGTACGCCTCCCGGGCGGTGATCGGGTCACCGGTCATCAGCATCTGCAGCGCCCGGCCGGGCGGGAGCACCCGCGGCAGCAGGGCCGGCGAGCCGCCGCCGGCCGCGAGCCCGATCATCGCCTCGGGCTG
>DATINN010000550.1:0-4643 GCA_035474175.1 Mycobacteriales bacterium
GACCGCGACCAGCGCCGGCGCGTACGCCAGCCGCCGGGCCAGCTCGGCGTAGTCGGCGACGCTGCCGCCGGCGATGCTCACCACCGCCCGGGCCTCGTGGTCGGCCAGCCAGGGCAGGTCGTGGGCCAGGAACGAGTCCACGCCCGGGTTCTGCAGGCCGATCGAGTTGAGCATCCCGCTCGGCGTCTCGGCCATCCGCGGGGTCGGCCGGCCGGCCCGCGGCCGGAGCGTGACGGACTTCGTCACCACCGCCCCGAGCGACGCCACCGGCGCGAACGGCTCCAGCTCCCGCCCGGCCGCGGCGCACCCGGACGCGGTCAGCACCGGGTTCGGCAGCTTGGCCGTCCCGAGTGAGGTCGCGAGATTCACCCTGCCGCCTTCCGTTCGCCGCGTCGGCTCACCGTGCTCACCGTGCTCACAGGGCCCCCAAGGTGTCCGCCGGGACCGTGCCGACGTCGTCCCAGCGCACCCGGTCGTGCTCGAAGACCGGACCGTCCACACAGGACCGGCTCATCCGGGTCACCCCGTCGTCCCCGACCACCGGCAGCACGCAGGTCATGCAGACCCCGATCCCGCAGGCCATCGACTCCTCCACCGCGACCTGGCACGGCAGCCCGTACGAGGCCGCGACCGCGCCGACCGCGCGCAGCATCGGCATCGGGCCGCAGGCGTACACGGCCAGGGCGCCGGTGCGCTCGATCTCGTCCGGCAGCGCGTCGGCGACCGTGCCCGGCCGCCCGTACGAGCCGTCGTCGGTGGTGACGGTGACCGCGCCGGCGCTCCGCTTGGCCTCCAGCTCGCCGAAGATCCGCTCGTGGGTGCCGGCGCCGAGCAGGAAGTCGACCCGGCACTCGCGGGCCCGCAGCGCGTCCGCGAGCGAGAACAGCGGGGCCGAGCCGTAGCCGCCGCCGACCAGCAGCGTCCCGGTCGGCGCGGCCGGCAGCCGGAACGGCGTCCCCAGCGGGCCGACCACGTCCAGCGGCTCCCCCGGCTTCACGCCGGCCAGCCACTCGGTGCCGCGGCCGTGCACGCCGACCACGATCTGCACCGTCCCCGAGTACGCCCCCGTCGGCGTCGCCCGGTAGACCGCGAACGAGCGCCGCAGCAGCAGCGACGACAGCGCCCCGCCGACGGACAGCGCGACGAACTGCCCGGGCCGGAACCGCTCGGCCACCCCGCCGGCCGCGATCTCGATCAGGTGGTAGGCGCCGACCCGCCGCCGGGCCAGCACCTCCCCGCGCACCTGCACCGGGTCCCGCCGGGCGATGGTCCCGCTCACTGGTCCGCCTTCCGGAGCTGCTCGTGCAGCTCCTGTAGCGAGCGCACCCCGAGCTCGTCGCCCCGGATCAGCGCCTCCACGCCCTGCACGCAGGCGGTCATGCCCTGCACCGTCGTCATGCAGGGGATGCCGGCCGACACGGCCGCGGTCCGGATCTCGTACCCGTCCAGCCGGGGGCCGGAGTTGCCGGCCGCGCCCCAGGGCGTGTTGAAGACCAGCGCCACGTCGCCGGCCAGGATCCGCTGCACGCAGTCGGGCTGCTCGGGCGAGCCGCGCCGGTAGCGCGGCACCACCTCGACCGGCACCCCGTGCCGGCGCAGCGTCAGCGCGGTCCCCTCGGTGGCCAGGATCGCGAAGCCGAGGTCGGCCAGCCGCATCACCGGCAGGATCGCGGCCCGCTTGTCCCGGTTGGCGATCGACACGAACGCGCGCCCGCCCACCGGCAGCGACCCGTACGCGGCCGCCTGCGACTTCGCGAACGCCGTCCCGAACGCCGAGTCCAGCCCCATCACCTCGCCGGTGGAGCGCATCTCCGGCCCCAGCACGGTGTCCACCCCGGACCCGTCGGCGCGGCGGAACCGCTGGAACGGCAGCACCGCCTCCTTCACCGCGACCGGCGCGTCGGCCGGCAGCTCGCCACCGTCGCCGGTGGCCGGCAGCAGCCCCTCGGCCCGCAGGGAGGCGATGGAGGCGCCGAGCGCGATCCGGGCCGCCGCCTTGGCCAGCGGGACCGCGGTCGCCTTGGACACGAACGGCACCGTACGGGATGCCCGCGGGTTGGCCTCCAGGACCGAGAGCACGCCGTCCTTGAGCGCGTACTGCACGTTGATCAGGCCGCGGACGCCGATGCGGTCCGCCAGCCGCTCGGTCGCCCGCCGGACCGCGGCCACGTCGGTGGCGCCGAGGGTGATCGGCGGCAGCGCGCAGGCCGAGTCGCCGGAGTGGATGCCGGCCTCCTCGATGTGCTCCATCACGCCACCGAGGAACAGCTGCGACCCGTCGTAGAGCGCGTCCACGTCCAGCTCGACCGCGTCGTCCAGGAACCGGTCGACCAGGATCGGGCGCTCGGTCCGGTCGACCAGGCCGATCTCGGCCAGGTGCCGGACCAGGTACGCCTGCAGCGCGCCCTCGTCGTACACGATCTCCATGCCGCGCCCGCCCAGCACGTAGGAGGGGCGGACCAGGACCGGGTAGCCGATCTCGGCCGCGACCGCGCGGGCCTCGTCGAAGGAGGAGGCGGTGCCGTGCCGCGGCGCCGGCAGCCCGGTGTCGGCCAGCACCCGGCTGAAGGACTCCCGGTCCTCGGCCTGGTCGATCGCCTCCGGCTGGGTGCCGAGGATCGGCACCCCGGCGTCCTTGAGCCGCTGGGCCAGCCCGAGCGGGGTCTGGCCGCCGAGGGTGCAGATCACCCCGGCCACCGTCCCGGAGCCGCGCTCGGCGTGCACGACCTCCAGCACGTCCTCCAGCGTGAGCGGCTCGAAGTAGAGCCGGTCGGAGGTGTCGTAGTCGGTGGAGACGGTCTCCGGGTTGCAGTTGACCATCACGGTCTCGTAGCCGGCCGCCCGCAGCGCCATGGCCGCGTGCACGCAGGAGTAGTCGAACTCGATGCCCTGCCCGATCCGGTTGGGCCCGGAGCCGAGGATGAGCACCTTGGGCCGGTCCGGCTGGGCCGAGACCTCGGTCTCCTCCTCGTACGTCGAGTAGTGGTAGGGCGTGGCCGCGGCGAACTCGGCCGCGCAGGTGTCCACGGTCTTGAACACCGGCCGGATCCCGGTCCGCAGCCGCAGCGTCCGCACCCCGGCCTCGCCGGCGAACTCCGGCCGCAGCGCCGCGATCTGCCGGTCGGACAGGCCGTGCCGCTTGGCCCGCCGGAGCAGGTCGAGGTCGAGCGTGGGCGCGTCCCGGACGGCCGCGCCGACCTCGCCGACGAGCGCGACCTGGTCGACGAACCAGGGGTCGATCCCGCTGGCCTCGGCCACCTCGGCGACGCTCGCGCCGGCCCGCAGGGCCCGCTCCACGGTGTAGAGCCGCCCGTCGGTCGGCACCCGCAGGTCGGCCAGCAGCTCGGCGGCGCTGCGCTGCGGGTCGGGCCCGGTCCAGAAGCCGGCCGCGGTGGTCTCCATGGAGCGCAGCGCCTTGCCCAGCGCCTCGGCGAAGTTGCGGCCGATGGCCATCGCCTCGCCCACGCTCTTCATGTGCGTGGTCAGCTCCGGGTCGGCCCCGGGGAACTTCTCGAACGCGAACCGCGGCACCTTGACCACGACGTAGTCCAGGGCCGGCTCGAAGGAGGCCGGGGTCTCGCCGGTGATGTCGTTGCGGATCTCGTCCAGCGTGTAGCCGATGGCCAGCTTGGCCGCGATCTTGGCGATCGGGAAGCCGGTGGCCTTCGAGGCCAGGGCGGAGGACCGGGACACCCGCGGGTTCATCTCGATGACGACCATCCGGCCGGTCCGCGGGTGCACCGCGAACTGGATGTTGCAGCCGCCGGTGTCGACCCCGACCTCGCGCAGCACCGCGATGGCCATGTCCCGCATGTCCTGGAACTCGCGGTCGGTCAGCGTCATCGCCGGCGCGACGGTGACCGAGTCGCCGGTGTGGACGCCCATCGGGTCGACGTTCTCGATGGAGCAGACCACGACCACGTTGTCGTTGCGGTCGCGCATCAGCTCCAGCTCGAACTCCTTCCACCCCAGCACGCTCTCCTCGATGAGGACCTCGTGCACGGGGGACGCGGCCAGCCCGGCGATGGCCATCCGGCGCAGCCGCTCCGGGTCCCGGGCCACGCCCGAGCCGGCCCCGCCCATCGTGAACGAGGGCCGCAGCACCACCGGCAGGCCGAGCTCGCCGGCCGCCTCCAGCACCTCGTCCAGCGACCGGCAGACGGCGCTGCGGGGGACGTCGCCGCCGACCTTGCGGACGATCTCCTTGAACCGCTCCCGGTCCTCGCCCCGGCGGATCGCCTCGACGTCGGCGCCGATGAGCCGGGTGCCGTACTTGTCCAGCACCCCGTTCTCGGCCAGCTCGATCGCGATGTTGAGGGCGGTCTGGCCGCCGAGGGTGGCCAGCACCGCGTCCGGGCGCTCCCGGGCGATGACCTTCGCCACGAACTCCGCCGTCAGCGGCTCGACGTAGGTGGCGTCGGCGAACTCCGGGTCGGTCATGATCGTGGCCGGGTTGGAGTTGACCAGGCTGACCCGCAGCCCCTCGGCCTTGAGCACCCGGCAGGCCTGGGTCCCGGAGTAGTCGAACTCGCAGGCCTGCCCGATCACGATCGGGCCGGAGCCGATGACCAGGACGTGGCGCACGTCGTCGCGCCTAGGCACGGTTCATCAGCTCCTCGAAGCGCCCGAACAGGTAGGCCGCG
>DATINN010000551.1:0-4805 GCA_035474175.1 Mycobacteriales bacterium
GGCAGCGGGCCCGGCAGCGGGTCGGCCGGGCGCAGGCGCCTCGGCCCCGGAGGCGGCAGGCCCGGCCGCGGGTCCGCCGGTGCGGATCGCGGTGGCGAGGGCGCGGGCGGCGGCCGGGCCGTCGACGGCGACCGCGGTCCAGGACGCCGACCGGTCCGGCGCGTAGAGCCGTTCCTCCGGGCCGGCCTCGTGCGGCTCCGGCCGGACGTGCCCGTGCACGGTCCCGTCCGCGGCCACCGCGACCAGGGCCGGCCCGGCCGGCACGGCCCGGCCGAGCCGGATCCGCGGCTCGGCCGAGGCGACCCGGTCGGCCGTCGCGGCCAGCAGCGCGGCCACCGCCGCCTCGTCCCCGGCCCGGCGGCCCCGTACGGTCAGCACGCGGTGATCCTGCCAGCCCCTCCCGGCCCCCGGCCGGGCGACGAGCGGGCATACGCTGGAAGGGTGTTGAGGCTCGGGGGTGCGGCGCGCCTGCTGACCGGCGCCGACCTCCCCGCCCTGCGCCCCCTGCTCGACCGCGACCCGGTCGCGCACTGCTTCGTCGCGTCCCGGGTGGAGGCGGCCGGCATGGACCCGTGGCGGCTGGGCGCGGAGCTGTGGGGCTGGGGCGGCACCCGGCTGGAGGCGGCCTGCTTCTCCGGCGCCAACCTGGTCCCGGTCGGGGACGCGCCGGCGGCGCTGGCCGCCTTCGCCGACCGGGCCAAGCGGCAGGGCCGGCGCTGCTCCTCGATCGTCGGCCCGGCGCACGCGGTGGCCGCGATGTGGGACCGGCTGGAGCCGCACTGGGGCCCGGCCCGCGAGGTCCGGGCCAGCCAGCCGCTGCTGGCCACGACCACCGCGCCGCTGGTGCCGGCCGACCCGGGCGTGCGCCGGGTGTCGATCGCCGAGCTGGACCTGCTCATGCCGGCCTGCGTGGCGATGTTCACCGAGGAGGTCGGCACCTCGCCGCTGGGCAGCGACAACGGGGCGGCGTACCGGGCCCGGGTCCGCGACCTGGTGCTGGCCGGCCGGGCCTTCGCCCGGATCGAGGGCGGCAAGGTGCTGTTCAAGGCCGAGCTCGGCGCGGTCAGCGTGCGCGCCGCCCAGATCCAGGGCGTCTGGGTCGACCCGGAGCACCGTGGCCGCGGCCTGGGCACGTTCGGCACGGCCGCGGTCGTGGCCGAGGCCCTGCGCTCGGTCGCCCCCACCGTCAGCCTGTACGTCAACGACTTCAACCAGCCCGCCCGCCGCGCGTACGAGCGGGTGGGGCTGCGCAACGTCGGTACGTTCTCCAGCGTCCTGTTCTGAGTTGACCCGCCGCTCGCACCCCGGGAGACCTGTGCGCCGCCGACCCCCGACCATCGCCGCCCTGCTGGTCGTCGTGGCCCTGCTCGCCTCCGGCTGCTTCCTGAAGAAGGACCCGCCCGGCCCGGACGACGTGGCGTCGGCCTTCCTGACCGCCTGGGCCGGCGGCGACGACCCCACCGCGGCCGCGCAGACCGACAACCCGGACGGGACCGCGACCACCCTCCAGCAGCTGCGCAAGGGCCTCGGCGACGGCGCCCGGCTGACCGCCACCCCGGGCGCGGTGACCGAGCAGGACGGCACCCACGCGACCGTGGCGTACACGGCGGACTGGACGCTGCCCGGCTCGGACCAGCACTGGCGCTACGACGCGACGCTGCCGGTGGTGAAGGCCGGCGACGACTGGCGGGTGCGGTGGGCGCCGTCCGACCTGCACCCCGGGCTGACCGCGGCCTCGGTGCAGAAGGTGACCGTGAGCCACCCGCTGCCGGCCCGGGCCGCGCTGCAGGACGCGGCCGGCACGCCGCTGTTCGCCAGCACCGACGTGGTCGCCGTCGGCGTCCAGCCCGGCAAGGTCACCGACCTGACCGCGCTGGCGGCGAAGCTCGCCGCCGTGCTCAAGATCGACGCCGCCGACATCGTCGCGGACGTGACGAAGGCCAAGCCGGACGCCTTCGTCCCCGTCATCACCCTGCGCAAGACCGACTACCTCAAGGTCAAGCCGCAGATCTACGACCTGGCCGGGACGGTCTTCCAGTCCTCCACGCAGCTGCTGGCGCCGAGCCGGACCTTCGCCCAGCCGCTGCTGGGCCGGGTCGGCGCGGCCACCGCGGACGTGCTCAAGGAGCTCGGGCCGGGTTACGACGGCAGCGCCCAGCTCGGCACGTCCGGCCTGCAGCGGGCGCTGAACAAGCAACTGGCCGGCACGCCCGGGCTGACGGTCAAGGCCGGGCCGACCACGCTGGCCACGCTGCCCGGCACGCCCGGCACCGCGGTGCGCACGACGCTGGACCGGTCCGTGCAGAGCGCCGCCGACGCCGCCGTGGCGACCGTGCCCCAGGCCGCCGCGCTGGTCGCGATCCGCCCGTCCACCGGCGCGATCCTGGCCGTCTCCGACAACGACAAGGTCGCGTTCGAGATCGGGCTGGGCGGCAAGTTCCCGGCCGGGTCGACGTTCAAGATCGTCACCGCCACCGCGCTGCTGGACGCCAAGGTCGTGCAGCCGGCCTCGACCGTGGCCTGCCCGGGCACGGTCGTCGTGTACGGCAAGGAGTTCGAGAACGAGAACAAGTTCGACCTGGGCCAGGTGCCGCTGCGGACCGCGTTCGCCAAGTCCTGCAACACCACCTTCACCGGGCTGTCCCAGAAGCTGGACGACGGCGCCCTGCCGGCCGCGGCCAAGGACTACGGCGTGGGCACCGAGTGGAAGCTCACCGCGCCCTCGTTCGGCGGCTCGGTGCCGGCGCCCAAGGACGACACCGAGAAGGCGGCGACCGCGATCGGCCAGGGCCGGGTCGAGGTCAACGCGCTGACCATGGCGCTGATCGCGGCCCAGGTGCAGCAGGGCGGCCCGGTCGTGCCGCAGCTCATCCAGGGCGCCGAGCCGGCCGGCGAGACCCCGGCCGGTCCGCCGGCCGCCGTGCTGCCGGCGCTGCGCGACATGATGCGGGCGGTCGTCACCGACGGCACGGCGACCCTGCTGGACGGGGTGCCGGGCGGGCCGGTGGCGGGCAAGACCGGGACGGCCGAGTTCGGCACGAAGGTGCCGCCGGACTCGCACGCCTGGTTCACCGGCTTCCAGGGCGACCTGGCCTTCGCGGTGTTCGTCCAGGACGGGCAGTCCTCCGGGACCACGGCCGTCCCGGTGGCGAAGGCGTTCCTGGCCGGTCTGGGCTAGCCGTACGGCTAGCGGAAGACGACGGTGCGGGCGCCGTTGCGCATCACCCGGTGCTCCACGTGCCAGCGCACGGCCCGGGCCAGCACCTGCGCCTCCACGTCCTGGCCGGCGGCGACCAGCGCCTCCGGCCCGGCCGCGTGGTCGACCCGGTGCACGTCCTGCTCGATGATCGGCCCCTCGTCCAGCTCCGCCGTCACGTAGTGGGCGGTCGCGCCGATCAGCTTCACGCCCCGCTCGTACGCCTGGTGGTAGGGCCGGGCGCCGGCGAAGGAGGGCAGGAACGAGTGGTGGATGTTGATCGCCCGCCCGGCCAGCTCCGCGCACACCGGGTCGGAGAGCACCTGCATGTAGCGGGCCAGCACGACCAGGTCCACCCGCTCGGCCGCGACCAGGTCGAGCAGCGCCTTCTCGGCCACCGGCTTCCCGCCGGGCGGGACCGGGACGTGGTGGAACGGCACGCCGTGCCGGCCGGCCAGCGGGGCCAGGTCGGGGTGGTTGGAGACGACGCCGACGACCTCCGCCCGCAGCGCCCCGCTCTCCCACCGGAAGAGCAGGTCGTTGAGGCAGTGGCCGGCCTTGCTGACCAGGATCAGCACCCGCGGCCGGTCGGCGGCGTCGTGCAGCGCCCAGTCCATCCCGAAGTGCCGCCCGACCGCCGCGAACGAGCCCCGCAGCGTCGCCAGGTCGAGCCCGGCCGGCGGGTCGGCCTCGGCCCGCAGGAAGAACCGCTCCGTCAGCGGGTCGGCGAACTGCTGGCTGTCGACCACGTTGCAGCCGGCGTCGGCCAGGTGCCCGGCCACGGCCCGGATGATGCCCGGCTGGTCCGGACAGGACAGCGCCAGGACGAACCGCGGCGTCACTAGAAGAGCTTGACCGGGTTGATCACGTCGGCGGCGACGGCCAGCAGCGCGAAGGTGCCGAACACGGCGATGAACACCATGACCACCGGCGCGATCCGCTCCGGCCGGACGAAGCCGGGGTCGGGCCGCCCGCGGGACAGCGCGATCCGGCTGCGGATCCGCTCGAACCACATGACCGCGATGTGCCCGCCGTCCAGCGGCGGCAGCGGCACCAGGTTGAAGATGCCGAGGAAGATGTTGGTCCCGGCCAGCAGCGCGATGAAGAACGCCACCCCGCCGACGCCCTGGGTGCTCAGGATCTCGCCGCCGGCCCGGCTGGCGCCGACGACGCTGACCGGGGAGTTGGGGTCGCGCTGGCCGCCGAAGAGGGCGTCGACCAGGGCCGGCACCTTGGCCGGGATCGAGCCCAGGGCGGAGAACGTCGCCTTGACCATCGCGCCGGTGGTGCTGAACGCGGATCCGAGGCCCTGGACCGGCCCCTCCCGGACCAGGCTGGTGGGCAGGTCGCCGACGACCCCGATCGTGGGCGTGGGGACCAGCGAGGAGGCGTCGGTCGCGCCCGGCCGCGGCCGCTGGGCCACCACCGGGTCGACCGTCGCGGTCCGGGTCGCGCCGTCCCGCGTATACGTCAGCTGCACCGGCCGGCTGCCGTCGACCTGCCGCAGCGCGTCCTGGAAGGCGGCCAGCGTGGGCGTCTGCCGGGCGCCGACCGCGGTGACCACGTCGCCGGCCTGCAGCCCGGCGGCCCGGGCCGGCGCCTGCGGGTC
>DATINN010000552.1:0-3391 GCA_035474175.1 Mycobacteriales bacterium
GCAGGTGCCGCTGACGTACCGGGGGGCGCCGCTGGACGGGGCCGAGGACGCGCTCGTCTGCACCATGGACCACTCCGTGCTCGGCCCGCGCTGGATCTACGACGGCTGCGCCGACCCGGTCGGCGTCCGGGCGCTGGCCACAGCCGTGCTCACCGGCGGGCAGGAGGCCGGCCTGGACTACGACTCCGGCAGCGGGATCGAGAAGCGGCAGCCGACCGTCCGGGTGACCGGAAGCGGCACCCCGGGCGCGGCCGTGCCCGCGATCGACACGGTGACCGCTGTGGACGGTCCGAACGCGACGGTCATCGACGCCGGCGCGCTGACCGTGACGGTGCGCCGCCGGGTCGGCGGTCTCCTCGACGCCACCGGCGAGACGCTGCGCGGCACGTGGCGCGGCCAGGACGAGCCGGTCGTGCTGGCGACCGTCCGGTAGGTCGGCCCGTGTGGGACCGCCGCCGCGGCGCCAAGCACGCGCGGCTGGAGGCCGCCGCCCCGTGGTGCGACGGCAAGGTCGTGCGGGCCGACCGGCTGCGCGACGTGCTGGAGGCGCTGCTGCGGCCGGGTGACCGGGTCGCGCTGGAGGGCGACAACCAGAAGCAGGCCGACTTCCTGTCCCGCACGCTGGCCGGCTGCGACCCGGGGCGGGTGCACGACCTGCACATGCTGATCTCGTCCGTGTCCCGGCCCGAGCACCTGGACCTCTTCGAGAGCGGGCTGGCGACGCGGCTGGACCTGTCGTACGCGGGGCCGCAGAGCGTCCGGATCGCCCAGCTGATCCAGGACGGGGTCGTCACCCTCGGCGCGATCCACACCTACGTCGAGCTGTACGCGCGGATGTTCCTCGACCTCACCCCGGACGTCGCCCTGCTCTGCGCGGCCGCGGCCGACCGCGACGGCAACCTCTACACCGGGCCGAACACCGAGGACACCCCGACGATCGCGGAGGCGGCGGCGTTCCGCGACGGGGTGGTGCTGGTCCAGGCCGACACCGTGGTCGACTCCGTCGCCGACCTGCCCCGGGTGGACATCCCCGGCGACTGGGTCGACCTGGTCGTGCGCGCCGACCGGCCGTACGCGCTGGAGCCCCTGTTCACCCGCGACCCGCGGCACATCGGCGATGTCGACATCCTCAAGGCGATGATCGCGCTGCGCGGCGTGTACGAGCGGCACGAGGTCGTCTCGCTCAACCACGGCATCGGCTTCGACACCGCGGCCATCGAGCTGATCCTGCCGACGTACGGGGAGAAGCTCGGGCTGCGCGGGAAGATCGCCCGCAACTGGGTGCTCAACCCGCACCCCACGCTGATCCCGGCGATCGAGTCGGGCTGGGTCTCCTCGGTGCACTCCTTCGGCGGCGAGGCCGGCATGGAGCGCTACACCGCGGCCCGGCCGGACGTGTTCTTCACCGGGCGGGACGGGTCGATGCGGTCCAACCGGGTGCTGGGCCAGCTCGCCGGCCAGTACGGCATCGACATGTTCATCGGCTCGTCGCTGCAGATCGACCGGGACGGCAACTCCTCCACGGTCACCGACGGGCGGCTGCCCGGCTTCGGCGGCGCGCCCAACCTCGGGCACGACCCGGGCGGGCGGCGGCACGCCAGCGCGGCGTGGCTGTCGCTGGCGGCCGGCGACGGGGCGGCCCGGCGCGGGCGGAAGCTGGTCGTGCAGCTGGCCCAGACCTTCCGGGCCGGCGGGGTGCCGACGTTCGTGGAGACGCTGGACGCGGTCGCGATCGGCGCGCAGGCGGGGCTGCCGGTGCCGCCGGTGATGATCTACGGCGACGACGTGACGCACGTGGTGACCGAGGAGGGCGTCGCCTACCTCTACCGGACCGGCTCCCTGGCGGAGCGGCGGTCCGCGCTGGCCGCGGTGGCCGGGGTGACGCCGGTCGGGCGGTCGGCCCGGGCGGTGGACGAGCTGCGCCGGGACGGGCTGGTCGCGTTCCCGGAGGACCTCGGGGTCGAGGTGCGGCTGGCCGACCGGTCGCTGCTGGCGGCGCGCAGCATCGGCGACCTGGTCGCCTGGTCCGGAGGTCTGTACGACCCGCCGGCAAGGTTCCGCGAATGGTGAGCGTGGTCGCGGCGGCGGGGCCGGCTTTGGCGCCCGGGCCGGCCGTGGCGCCGGCTCGGCGCCGGTCTGCGGCGCCGGGCCCGGTCCCGGATCCGGCCGTGGCGCCGCCTTTGGCGCCGGCTCTGGCGCCCGGGGCGTTGGCCGACCGGGCGGTCGCGGCGCTGGTGGCCGAGGCGGTCCTGACGCCGAAGCCCGGTCTGGTCGACCGGCGCGGCCCCGGCGCGCACACCGACATGACGCTGCCGCTGCTGCTGGCCTCGGCGGCGGCGCTGCGCCCGGCGTTCCTGGCCTGCGCGACGGCCGGCTCCGCACCGGGACCCGGCCTGCGGGCCCGCCTCGGGGAGATCGGCCGGGCCGGGGAGGCGGCGATGCTCGCCGCCACCGACGGCGTCAACACCCACCGCGGCGCGCTCTGGGCCCTCGGCCTCCTCACCGCCGCGGCCGCCGCCGACCCGGCCGACCCGCTCGCCGGCGCGGCGGCGCTCGCGGCGACCCCGGACCCGGCTGGGTCGCCGGGACGGGCGTCGCACGGGCAGCAGGTGGTGCGCCGGTACGGGGTTCCGGGCGCCGCCGGCGAGGCCCGGGCCGGGTTCCCGCACGTGGTCGGGCACGGCCTGCCCGTGCTGCGCGCGGCCCGGGCCCGCGGGGTCGGCGAGGAGAGCGCCCGCCTGGACGCGCTGCTGGCGATCATGGCCTCGCTGCCGGACACCTGCGTGCTGCACCGCGGCGGCGCCGCCGGTCTCCGCGCCCTGCAGGCCGGGGCCGCGGCCGTCCTCGCGGCCGGCGGCTGCGGCACTTCCGGCGGCCGGCGCCGGCTGTCCACACTGGACGCGCTGGCCCGGCGCCGCCGCCTCTCCCCCGGCGGCAGCGCCGACCTGCTGGCGGCGACACTGTTCCTCGACTCCCTGGACGGAGGGGCCGGTGCAGACCCTGCAGCTGCGGTTCCCCGCTGACCGCGCCGCCGGCCGGCGGGCCCACGTCGGCGTCGTCGCCTCGGGCGACCTGGAGGTCCTGTTCGAGCCCGGGCCGGGCGCGCACGCCGAGGTGCGGGTGCGCACCAGCGTCGACGGGTTCGACGAGACCTGGCACGACGTGCTGGAGCGGTTCTTCGCCCGGACGCCCCTGCGCGGCCGCTGGGAGCTGAACGACTACGGCGCCACCCCCGGCGTGGTCGCACTCCGCCTCCGCCAGGCCGCCGAAGCCGCCGAGTCCCCCGAATCCCCCGCGCCCGCCGGGGCCGCCGGGGCCGCCGGGGCGGCCGAATCCCCCGCGGCCCCCGCGGTCGCCGACTCCCCCGAGGCGGCCGGGGGTGCCGGGACGG
>DATINN010000553.1:0-3021 GCA_035474175.1 Mycobacteriales bacterium
CGACCAGCTCTGCCTCGACCAGCTCGCACAGCGTGTGCCCGAGCAGCATGCACAGCTCCTGCACCCGGGGCGTGTCCTCGCTCGGCACCCGGATGCAGACGTCGACCACGCCGGCCAGCTTGCCGCCGCCCGCGCCCGTCAGCGCGACCGTGACCAGCCCGCAGTCCCGGGCCGTCTCCAGCCCGCGCACCACGTTGGGCGAGTTCCCGCTGGTGGACAGCCCGACCGCGACGTCACCGGGCCGGCCCAGCCCGGCGATCTGGCGGGCGAAGACCTCGTCGAACCCGTAGTCGTTGCCGATCGCGGTCATCGCCGAGGTGTGGTCGGACAGGCAGGCCGCGGCCAGCGGCCGCCGCTCCAGCACGAACCGGCCCAGCAGCTCGGCCGCCAGGTGCCCGGCGTCCGAGGCGGAGCCGCCGTTGCCGAAGAACAGCACCTTGCCGCCGGCCCGCAGGCTGTCCACCACCCGCCCGGCCGCCTGTGCCGTGGCGGCGATCGCGGCGGAGTCGTCCAGCAGGCGCCGACCGCCCTCGATGCTCTCGGTCACCCGGGCGCGCAGCACGGTCTCACGTGCGCTCATGGACCCGGCTCTACCCACGCCCGAGTGAACCACTCCGCCCCATACCGCGCGTCCCGGGGCAATCAGATGAGCAGGCTCCAGCGGTCGAGGTGGCCGGTGTCCCCGGCGTAGACGTCGCGGACCTGCAGGATCCAGGTGCCGGCCAGCGGGGACGCCGACGCGTTCACCGTCGTCACCGCGTCGTAGTTCTGGGCGGCGTCGAACGAGGACGCGATCTTGACCCGGTAGCTCCGCCCGTCCGGCGCGATCAGGTCGACGGCGAGGTCGCCGCGGAAGGGGTGCACGATCCGGACCGCGACCCTCAGCGCCGCCGGCGCCCGACCGGTCCGGCCGGTCACCGTGATCGTGGATCGAGCGGTGCCCTTGTCCGGGATCGCGACGTCGGTGTCGTTGGTGATGCCGGTCGGTGCCGAGGTCGGGGCGGGCGTGGTCGTCGTCGGGCCCGGCAGCGTCGGCGGCGCCGTGGTCCGCGGCGGTGTGGTCGGCCCGGGGGTCCGCGGCGGTGTGGTCGGCGCCGGCGTGGCGCACGGCGGCTGCGGGATGCCCGGCGGCAGCGGCACGATGCTGCACCCGGTGGAGGGCCGCGGTGTGGTCGGCGCCGGGGTCGGCGGCCGCGTCGTCGTCGGGGCCGGCGCGGGCGTGGTCGGTCCGGGCACGACCGGGTCCCCGGTGTAGAGCAGGAGGTTGGCGGTGCCGGTCGGCACGCCGCCGAGCGCACCGGTCGTCGCGGTGCCGACGATGGCCGACCGCACCGCCGCCGGCGCCGCGGCCGGGTGCGTGCCCAGGTAGAGCGCCGCCGCACCGGCCACGTGCGGGGCGGCCATCGAGGTCCCGCTGATGCTCCGCGAGTCGGTGTTGCTGCCGTTGTAGTCCGAGGTCACGCCGACGCCCGGGGCGACCAGGTCGACGCAGCTGCCGGTGTTGGAGAAGCCGGCGAGCTGGTCGGTCGTGCTGCTGGCGGCCACCGTGATCGCGTCGGGCGTCCGCCCCGGCGAGTACTGGCAGGCGTTGGCGCCGTCGTTGCCCGCTGCGATGGCGTACGTGATCCCGGCCGCGATCGAGGTGCGGACAGCCTGGTCGAGCGTGGTCGAGACGCCGCTCAGCTCCAGGCTGAGGTTGGCCACGGCCGGCTTCACCGCGTGCCGGGTGACCCAGTCGACCGCGGCCAGCACCTGGCTCAGGCTGCCCTCGCCGTCGCAGTTGAGCGTGCGCACCGCGACCAGCGACGCGGCCTTGGCCACGCCGTACTTCGTGCCGCCGATGATCCCGGCCACGTGCGTCCCGTGCCCGTCGCAGTCCTGGCCGTCGCGGCCGTCGCCGACCACGTCGGTCCCGACGGTGGCCCGCCCGCCGAAGTCGGTGTGCGCGGTCCGGATGCCGGTGTCGATCACGTACGCGTGCACCCCGGCGCCCGCGCTCCCGTACGTGTAGCGGTTGTCGAGCGGGAGCGTCCGCTGGTCGATGCGGTCCAGCCCCCAGTTGCCGCCGCTGGTGTCCTCGGTGTCGGTGACGCGCACCCGGGAGTCCTGCTCGACGGCGGCGACCGTGGGGTCGGTGGCGAGCCGCCGCACCGCCGCCTCCGACATGTGCACGGAGAACCCGTTCAGCGCCGTGCCGAAGGTCCGCTGCAGCCTGCCCGAGTACCGGCCGGCGAGCGTCGTTGCGATCCCGCCCACGGCGAGCGGGTCGGGGGTGCGCAGCGTCACCAGCCAGCTGTCCGGCACCGGCGCCGGCGACAGCACCACCGGTCCGCTGCGGACGGCGGACTCGTTCGCCCCCGCCAGGCCGGCGTACGACAGCCCGCCCACCAGCGCCAACGCCACCCCGCCGGCCACGAGGGCCGCCATCCGTCGACTACCCAGAGTCCTCATCGAGCACGGACAGTACATGCCGCCGCCGGAGCTCGTGCGCTATCCGATTGACGACGGTGCGGACCGTCGATGGAATCCGGACGTGACAGAGCTTCCGGAGCACGTGCAGCGCAACCGCCAGCACTGGGACGACATGGCGGCGGAGTGGGTCGAGCCGGGCCGGCGCAACTGGTCGGCCGCGGATCCGACGTGGGGGATCTGGTCCATCCCCGAGACCGAGCTGCGGCTGCTCCCCGACGACCTCGCCGGCCGGGACACCATCGAGCTGGGCTGCGGCACCGGCTACGTCTCGGCCTGGCTGGCCCGGCGCGGCGCCCGGCCCGTCGGCATCGACAACTCGGCCGGCCAGCTGGCCACGGCCCGGGGCTTCCAGCAAGAGTTCGGCATCGACTTCCCGCTGGTGCTTGGCAACGCCGAGCGCGTGCCCTTCCCTGACGCCTCCTTCGACTTCGCCATCTCCGAGTACGGCGCGGCGATCTGGTGCGACCCGTACGAGTGGATCCCGGAGGCGGCTCGGCTGCTTCGGCCGGGCGGCAGCCTGGTCTTCCTCGGCAACCACACGCTGCTGCA
>DATINN010000554.1:0-5140 GCA_035474175.1 Mycobacteriales bacterium
CGGGCCGGGGTGCGCGCGGGCCGGGGTGCGCGCGGGCCGGGGTGCGAGCACGGCCGGATGGGAGCCCGGCCGGCGCGATCGCTCAGCCGGGGGGGGAGTCGACCGTGGCGACGAGCCCGGGCCCGGCGTCCCCCAGCGTCACCGTGCCGCCGTTCGCGGTGACGAGCTCGCGGACGATGGCCAGCCCGAGACCGGCCCCGCCGGAGATCCGCCCCCGGTCGGTGTCCAGCCGGGTGAAGCGGTCGAAGACGCGCTCCCGGTCGGCGGCCGGGATCCCGGGCCCGTCGTCGGTCACGCACAGCCGCGCCGGCCCCACCGACACCCGGACCGAGCTGCGCGCGTGCCGCACGGCGTTGTCGATCAGGTTGACCAGCACCCGGCGGACCGCGCCGGCCTCGGCCGAGACCACGCAGCTGGACTCGCACGGGTCGAGGGTGACCGGGACGCGGGCGGCCGCGTAGCGCCCGACCACGTCCGTGGCCAGCGCGTGCAGGTCGACCGCGACCCGGGGCCGGCGCGGGGCCTCGTCCAGCCGGGCCAGCAGCAGCAGGTCGTCGACCAGCCGGCCGAGCCGCTCCACGTCCAGCAGCACGTCGGTGGCGAGCGCGCCGGCCGGCGTGCCGGCGTCGACCACGGCCGCCACCTCGAGCTGGGTCCGCGCGCTGGCCAGCGGCGAGCGCAGCTCGTGCGCGGCGTCCGACACGAACGCCCGCTGCCGCGCCCCGGCCGCGTCCAGCCGCCCGAGCATCTCGTTGAGCGTCTCGGCCAGCCGGCGGATCTCGTCCTGGGCCCGCGGCACCGGCAGCCGGCCCGGACCGGACAGCCCGGCCGCCCCCCGCCGCAGCGCCTCGACCGGGCGCAGGGCCCGGCCCGTCACCCACCACGTCGCCAGCGCGACCACGGCCAGCAGCAGCGGCGCCCCGATCGCGATCCCGAGCGCGAGCACCTTCGTGCCGGACCGGGCCCCGCCGAAGTCGACCGCGACGACGACGGTCTGCGGGTCGGACGCCGGCCCGGCCGGCACGCCGACCACCCGCAGCGGCCCGGACAGCCCGATCCGGGAGCCCGGGACGACCAGCCGCTCCCCGGACCGTACGGCCTCGACCTCGGCCGGCCGCAGCAGCGGGACCAGCCGGTCGGTGCCGCCGGACGCGGCCCGGACCCGGCTGAACGAGTCGACGACCTGGATCGCGGCCGTGCCCTCGCCGCCCTCGGGCACCGGGTCCGGCAGCCGCTTGGCGTCCACCAGCGCGGCGACCTCGCGGGCGCTGCGCAGCGCGCCGGAGTCGACCGTGGCCTGCAGCGTCCGGGCCCCGGTTCCCACCAGCAGCACCGCCCCGGCCGCGATCCCGACCCCGAGCAGCGCGGTCGTCACGACCGTGAGCCGCAACCGGATCGACCAGCTGCCCAGCCGTCGGGCCCGCTCAGCCACCGTCGGCCGCGAGCCGGTATCCCGCCCCGCGCACCGTCTGCACCGCCCGCCGCCCGAACGGCACGTCGATCTTGCGCCGCAGGTAGCCCACGTACACCTCGACGACGTTGAGGTCGCCGTCGTGGTGCGGGTCCCAGACGTTGCGCAGGATGTCGATCTTCGGCACGACCTCGCCGGCCCGGCGCAGCAGGTATTCCAGCAGCGAGAACTCCCGCGGCGTCAGCTCGATCTCCGTCTCACCGCGGGTGACCTGGTGCTTCGCCGGGTCCAGGGCCAGGTCGCCGGCCGCCAGCACGGCCGGCCGGGGTGGCGCCCCGCGCCGCAGCAGCGCCCGCAGCCGCGCCACCAGCACCACGTACGAGAACGGCTTGGTCAGGTAGTCGTCGGCGCCGACGTCGAGCCCGTCGGCCTCGTCGTACTCGCCGTCCTTGGCCGAGAGCATCAGCACCGGCACCCAGTTGCCCTCGGCCCGCAGCCGCTCGCAGACCCGGTAGCCGGAGAGCCCGGGCAGCATGATGTCCAGGATGATCGCCGCGTAGCCGCCCTCGCCGACGCCCTCGCGGGCCCGGTAGAGCCCCTCCACCCCGTCGTGGGCCAGGTCGACGGTGAACCCCTCGGCCTGCAGCCCGCGCCGCAGCGCGGCCGCCAGCCGCACCTCGTCCTCGACCACGAGCACCCGCACCGCGCACCTCCCCGGACCGGCACCATCCCGCACCTCGGCTGAGAGCGGGCTGAGTATTTGTCGAGAGTGCCACGTGATCGGCACCGAGGCGGGCACACCAGCGCCGTCGGCGACGTTGGGTCACGTGTACGGCGACGAAGGGGACTGTGGCGTGGTGGAGCGAGCGAACGAACCCGGCGAGCACGCGATCGCCGGGCGGGCGACCGAGGCGCCGCCGCGGCCGGGCAACCCACCGCGACCGGCCGACCGGCCCGGCGACCGCAACCAGCCGGACCGGATGCCCTGGAAGGTCGAGGGCGCGCCCCCGGCCGACGGGTCCGGCGGCTCGGGCGGCGGTCCCAGCAAGCCCGACTGGGGCAAGGTGCTGCGGCGGACGTGGTGGATCATCCTGCTCGCCCTGGTGGTGAACTGGATCATCGCCTCGACCCTGATGGGCACGTCCCGGACGACCGTGTCGTACACGTTCTTCCGGGCCCAGGTCCAGGCGGGCAACGTCAGCGAGGTCACCTCGACCGGCGACACGATCGAGGGCGACTTCCGCAACGCGACGAAATACCCGGACGCCAACGGCACCGACGTCACCAACTTCACCACCGAGCGGCCGTCCTTCGGCGACGACGGGCTGACCCAGCTGCTGCTGGACAACAACGTCACGGTCAACGCCAAGCCGGCCGACTCGGTGTCGGTGCTGCAGCAGATCCTGGTCGGCTTCGGCCCCACGCTGCTGTTCATCGGCCTGCTGATCTGGTTCATGCGGCGGGCCGCGGCCGGCGGCGGTCTCGGCGGCCTGGGCGGGATCGGCCGATCAAAGGCCAAGCGGTACGAGCCGGAGGACGGCCCGCGGACCACGTTCGCCGACGTCGCCGGCATCGACGAGGTGAAGGCCGAGCTGGCCGAGATCGTCGACTTCCTGCGCAACCCGGACAAGTACCGGGCGCTGGGCGCGACCATCCCCAAGGGCGTGCTGCTCTCCGGCGAGCCCGGCACCGGCAAGACGCTGCTGGCCCGCGCGGTCGCCGGCGAGGCCAACGTGCCGTTCTTCCACATGTCGGCGTCGGAGTTCATCGAGATGATCGTCGGCGTCGGCGCGTCCCGGGTCCGCGACCTGTTCGACACGGCCAAGAAGGCCGCCCCGGCGATCATCTTCATCGACGAGCTGGACGCGATCGGCCGGGCCCGCGGCGGCGGCAGCGTCGGTGGCGTGGACGAGCGCGAGCAGACGCTCAACCAGATCCTGACCGAGATGGACGGCTTCACCGGCACCGAGGGCGTGGTCGTGCTGGCCGCGACCAACCGGCCCGACGTGCTCGACTCGGCCCTGCTGCGGCCGGGCCGGTTCGACCGCCGGGTCGCGGTCAGCCCGCCGGACCAGGAGGGCCGCCGGATGATCCTGGAGGTGCACACCCGCAAGGTGCCGGTCGGGCCGGACGTGGACCTGTCCGCGCTCGCCGCCACCACCCCCGGGATGGTCGGCGCCGACCTGCGCAACCTGGTCAACGAGGCGGCGCTGTCGGCCGCCCGGCGCGGCCACCAGCAGGTGCTCATGGCCGACTTCACCGACGCGCTGGAGAAGGTCGTGCTCGGCACCCCGCGCCGGATCATGCTCACCGACGAGGAGCGCCGCCGCACCGCGCACCACGAGGGCGGCCACGCGCTGCTGGGCATGCTCACGCCCGGCGCCGACCCGGTCCGGAAGGTCTCGATCACCCCGCGCGGGCACGCGCTCGGCGTCACCTTCCAGAGCCCCGACGCCGACCAGTACGCGTACTCGGAGGTCTACCTGCGCGGCCGGATCGTCGGCGCCCTCGGCGGCATGGCCGCGGAGGAGGTCGTCTACGGCACCACCTCGACCGGGGCCGAGTCCGACCTCGACCAGGTCAGCCGGATCGCCCGGCAGATGGTCGGCCGCTGGGGCATGTCCCCGAAGGTCGGCCCGATCGCCGTGCTGCCGGCCGACGGGTCGCAGCAGCCGTTCTTCGGCGACTCCAACGGGCCGTCCCAGGCGACCCGGCAGCTGGTCGACGACGAGGTCCGCCGGATCGTGGACGAGTGCTACGCGCAGGCGCTGACGGTGCTGCGGGACAACCGGCAGCGCCTCGACCACCTGGCCGACGCGCTGCTGCGGCACGAGACGCTGGACGCGGAGGCGGCGTACGAGGCGGCGGGCGTGCCGCGCACGGCCCGCCCCGACTTCCGCCCGGACCGTCCCGAGACGGCGGCCCAGGTCCCGGTGCTCAGGGACGCCCAGTAAGTCTCAGGCTGCTCACAGTGGGTGGGACGGAGGATCGAGCCATGACAGCACCAACACGTTTGCGCGCGCTCCGCTGGGGCGTCCCGGTGGTCGCCGCGGCCGCGGTCGTGGTCGTCGCCACCGGGGTGTTCACCGCCCAGGCCGGCCCCTCCCTGCCCCCGAAGACGGCCGGCCAGCTGCTGGTCGACCTGCAGGGCGCGACGGTGGACGGGCTGTCCGGCACGGTCGTGCAGGACTCCGACCTGGGCCTGCCGGAGCTGCCGCAGACCGGCTCCGGCGGCGGCTCCTCCTCGCTGACCTCGCTGCTCACCGGCTCGCACACGCTGCGGGTCTGGTATGCGGGGGAGGACAAGCAGCGGGTCGCCCTGCTCGGCTCGCTCGGGGAGACCGACCTGGTCCGCAACGGCACCAACGCCTGGCTCTGGACCAGCGACACCAACTCCGCCACCCACGTGCGGGTCCCGGCCGGCAAGGCCGGCGCGGACAAGGCCGACCAGCTGCCGGCCGGCGTCACCCCGCAGCAGGCGGCCGAGGCCGCGCTCAAGGCCATCGACCCGACGACCCGGGTGAGCACCGCCGCCGCCTCCAAGGTCGCCGGGCGGGACGCGTACGAGCTGGTGCTGGCGCCGAAGGACGAGCGGGCGCTGGTCGGGCAGGTCCGGCTGGCCGTCGACGCGAAGACCTCGGTGCCGCTGCGGGTGCAGGTCTACCCGCGGACCAGCAGCGACGGTCCGGCGTTCCAGGTCGGCTTCACCTCGGTCAGCTTCGACGTGCC
>DATINN010000555.1:0-3465 GCA_035474175.1 Mycobacteriales bacterium
CCGGCACTGAGCCTCCGGCGTCCGCGCGGCACTGAGCCTCCGGCGCCCGCGCGACACTGAGCCTCCGGCGCCCTGCGGCGCCGCGCTGACCCCGTGCGGCGCTGGCCGGTCAGCGCCGCACGGACGGGGTCAGTCCTCGTACGCCGCCATCGGCGGGCAGGCGCAGACCAGGTTGCGGTCGCCGTAGGCGCCGTCGATGCGCCGGACCGGCGGCCAGTACTTCGAGGTCCGGTCCACCGACCCCGGGTACGCCGCCAGCTCCCGCTCGTACGGCCGGTCCCACTTGTCGGAGGTGACCATCGACGCCGTGTGCGGCGCATTGCGCAGCGGGTTGTCGGCGGCGTCCCACTCGCCCGACGCGACCCGGTCGATCTCGGCCCGGATCGCGATCATCGCGTCCACGAACCGGTCCAGCTCGGCCAGGTCCTCCGACTCGGTCGGCTCGATCATCAGCGTGCCGGCCACCGGGAAGGACATCGTCGGCGCGTGGAACCCGTAGTCGATCAGCCGCTTGGCCACGTCGTCCACGGTCACGCCGGTCGACTTGGTGATCGCCCGCAGGTCGACGATGCACTCGTGCGCGACCAGCCCGTCGCGCCCGGTGTAGAGCACCGGGTAGTGCTTCGCCAGCCGGGCGGCCACGTAGTTGGCGGCCAGGATCGCGGCCCGGGTCGCGGCCGCGAGCCCGTCCGGACCCATCAGCCGCACGTACGCCCAGGAGATCGGCAGGATAGACGCGCTCCCCCACGGCGCCGCTGACACCGGGCCCGGGCCGGTGTCAGGGCCGGCCAGCGGCTGCAGCGGGTGGTTGGGCAGGTACGGCGCCAGGTGGGCCCGGGCCGCGACCGGCCCGATACCGGGACCGCCGCCGCCGTGCGGGATGCAGAACGTCTTGTGCAGGTTGAGGTGCGACACGTCCGCGCCGAACTTGCCCGGCTTGGCCAGCCCGACGAGCGCGTTGAGGTTGGCGCCGTCGACGTACACCTGGCCGCCGGCGTCGTGCACGGCCGCGCAGATCTCGGCGATGTCCTGCTCGAAGACCCCGTGCGTGGACGGGTACGTGATCATCAGCGCGGCCAGCTCGCCCGCGTTGGCCTCGATCTTGGCCCGCAGGTCGTCCAGGTCGACGTCACCGTTCTGCTTGGTCGCGACGACCACGACCCGCATCCCGGCCATCGCCGCCGACGCCGCGTTGGTGCCGTGCGCGGACTGCGGGATCAGGCAGACGTCGCGGTGGTCCTGCCCGTTGGCCGCGTGGTGGGCGTGGATCGCCAGCAGGCCGGCCAGCTCACCCTGGGATCCGGCGTTCGGCTGCAGGGAGACCGCGTCGTAGCCGGTGATCTCGGCCAGCCAGGTCTGCAGGTCCTCGATCAGGGAGAGGTAGCCCGGGAACTGCTCGGCCGGCGCGAACGGGTGCAGCCCGGCGAACCCGGGCAGCGACACCGGCTCCATCTCGGTGGCCGCGTTGAGCTTCATCGTGCAGGAGCCGAGCGGGATCATGCCGCGGTCGAGGGCGTAGTCGTAGTCGGCCAGCCGGCGCAGGTAGCGCATCATCGCGGTCTCGCTGCGGTGGTCGGCGAAGACCGGGTGGGTGAGGAAGTCGCTCTCCCGCGCCGCCCCGTACGCGTCGGCGGTCTCCGCGTCGAGCGCGGCCACGTCCGCGGTCACGCCGAAGGCGTCCCACACCGCGGCCACGTGCGCGCGCCGGGTCACCTCGTCGCAGGCGATCCCGACGTGGTCGTCGTCGACCAACCGCAGGTTGATCCCTTGACTCGCCGCCTTGTCGACAACGCTCTTCGCCGCGTTGGGGACAGAGACCGTCACCGTGTCGAAGAACCGCTGAGTCGACACCTCGACGCCGCCTGCGCGCAGGCCCGCGGCCAGGATCGCGGCGTGCCGGTGGACCCGGGCCGCGATCGAGCGCAGGCCGTCCGGCCCGTGGTACACCGCGTACGCCCCCGCCATCACGGCCAGCAGCACCTGGGCGGTGCAGATGTTGCTGGTCGCCTTCTCCCGCCGGATGTGCTGCTCCCGGGTCTGCAGCGCCAGCCGGTACGCCGGGGCGCCGTCGGCGTCCCGGGACACCCCGACCAGCCGGCCGGGCAGGTGCCGCTGCAGGCCCTCCCGCACCGACATGTAGCCGGCGTGCGGGCCGCCGAAGCCGAGCGGCACACCGAAGCGCTGGGCCGAGCCGACGACCACGTCCGCGCCCCACTCGCCCGGGGCCGGCAGCAGGGTCAGCGCCAGCAGGTCGGCGGCGACCGCGACGACCGCGCCGCGCTCCTGGGCCTGCGCGACGACCTCGCCGTACGAGCGGACCTCGCCGGACGCCCCCGGATACTGCAGCAGCAGCCCGGCCAGGTCGCCGTCCGGCAGCCCCTCGGCGGCCACGTCCCGGACCACGACCGGGATGCCCATCGGCTTGGCCCGGGTCCGGATCACCGCGATCGTCTGCGGCAGGCAGTCGGCGTCGAGCACGACCGGCGCGCCGGCCGGGGCCTTGCTCACCCGGCGGGCCAGCGCGACCGCCTCGGCCGCCGCGGTCGACTCGTCCAGCAGGCTGGCGTTGGCCGTCGGCAGGCCGGTCAGGTCGGCGACCACGGTCTGGAAGTTGAGCAGCGCCTCCAGCCGGCCCTGCGAGATCTCCGGCTGGTACGGCGTGTAGGCCGTGTACCAGGACGGGTTCTCCATGATGTTGCGGCGGATGACCGGCGGGGTGACGGTGTCGGAGTAGCCCAGGCCGATCATGCTGGTGGCGGTGCGGTTGCGGCCGGCCAGCGCGCGCAGCTCGGCCAGCACGGCGGCCTCGTCGGCGGCGGCGGGCAGGTCCAGCGTCCGGTCCGCGATCGAACCCGGCACGGCCGCGGACACGAGGTCCTCGATCGAGTCGTACCCGACCGTGGCCAGCATGCTGGCCTGCTCCTCCGCCCGGGTCCCGATGTGCCGCCCGGCGAACGGGGACGCGCTCTCGAGCTCGGTCAGGGTCCTGCGATCCGACATGGAGATCCTCGCTGTGGCAGGGCGGGACGGGCCGGTGTCCGGGCGCGGTCGCCCGACACTCCCCCTCTGTCCGCACCCGTCCAGAGTCGCCTCGCCCGCGTGGTCCTGTGCGCCTGAGAGGTTCCGGGGAGGTTGCCCCTTCGGCGCTCCGGCTGGCTTGCCGGAGACTCTCCCGCGCGGGTTGTGCAGCGCATTCAGGCTACCAGCGCGGACGGGGCGGCCCCCGAAGCTGAGACTCCCGGACATGTCGCCTCACCGAGCCTCAACCTCCCCTTCACCCCGCGACTCAGCGCTCACGCCCTTGCACTCCGGCCCCACCCACCTCACCGGTAGACGGTTTCTGGCCCCGGCGACCCCGGCACGCCGCCACCCGATGACCGCCTGTCGCGGCGCCCGGACTCCAGGCCGGTACGGCGGCCTCGCGGCCGGCGTGATCCGGCCGGGCCATCGGCCGTCGCGCGCCCC
>DATINN010000556.1:0-2559 GCA_035474175.1 Mycobacteriales bacterium
GAGAGGTATTCGTCGCCCAGGTCCTCGGCCTGCTTCACGCCGGCCGTGATCACCTTGTGCAGGTCGCGGCCGAACTGCGGCGCGGCCACGGTCGACCCGCTCGCGCTCGGCAGCCGGCCCTGCAGGGCGTCGTTCTCGGCCCGGACGTCGGTCAGGTCGGCGCCCACCGCGCGCAGCAGCGAGCCGGCGGTGCCGTCGGTCTGCTCCAGCAGCGCGCCGAGCAGGTGGGTCGGCTCGACCGAGGGGTTGCCCCGGTCGACGGAGTGCCGGACGGCGGCCGACAGCGCCTCCTGGCTCTTGGTGGTCAGCTTGTTCGCTTCCATGGCTCCCGCTCTGTGTCGCGTTCCTACGAGAGACAACGAACCAAGAGTTGAGTCGATTCCGCTCAACTCTCGGTTCGTACGGCCTATCGGCGGCGGCTCGGCTTCCAGACGACCAGCGCGGTGGACGGACCGCGGGCCTGGTCGAGCTCGGCGACCAGCGCGGTCACCTGCTCGCGGAGCGCGTCGACCTCCTGCTCGAGCGCGATGATGCGCTTGATGCCGGCCAGGTTGACGCCCTCCTCCTGGGACAGCCGCTGCACCTCGCGCAGCAGGGCCACGTCCCGGGCCGAGTAGCGGCGGCCGCCGCCCGGTGTCCGGCTCGGGTTGACCAGGCCGAGCCGGTCGTACTGGCGCAGCGTCTGCGCGTGCATGCCGGCCAGCTGGGCCGCCACCGAGATCACGAAGACCGGCGCGTCCTCGGGGAACTGGTTGACCCGGTTGTCACGCACGGCCGTCCACCGCCGCGGTGACCTGCGGGCGCGGGTCGTCCGGCTGGGCCGCCGCGTACTTCTCCAGCGCCTCCCGGGCCTCGGCCGGCAGGCTCTGGGGCACCGCGACCTCGACCGTCACCAGCAGGTCGCCGGACCCGGACTTCTTCGGCACGCCCCGGCCGCGGACCCGGAAGGTCCGCCCGGACGTCGTGCCGGCCGGGATCTTCAGCGTCACCGCGCCGTCCATCGTCGGCACCCGCACGGTCGTGCCGAGCGCCGCCTCCGGGAACGTCACCGGCAACGCCAGCGTGAGGTCGTCGCCCTTGCGGCCGAACAGCTCGTGCGCCCGGACGTGCACCCGCACGTACAGGTCGCCGGCCGGACCGCCGCCCGGGCCGGGCACGCCCTTGCCGCCGAGCCGGATCCGCTGCCCGTCGGCCACGCCGGCCGGGATCTTCACCGTGATCGTGCGGGTCTGGGTGGTCACCCCGCTGCCGTGGCAGTCGGGGCAGGGCGAGTCGATGACCGAGCCGGTCCCGCGGCACTCCCGGCACGGCTCGCTGAACGCGAACGCGCCCTGGTTGCGGGTGATCAGCCCGGTGCCGAGGCAGGACGGGCACTGCCGCGGCGCGGTGCCGGGCCGGGCCCCGTTGCCACCGCAGGTGCGGCAGGCGGCCGGGCTGGCCAGCTGCAGCGGCACGGTCACGCCCTGCACGGCCTCCGGGAAGTCGAGGGTCACCTCGGTCTCCACGTCGGCCCCGCGGGCCGCGCCCGGGGCGGTGCCGCGGCCGGGCCTGGCGCCCGGACCGCGGCCACCGCCGCCGAACAGCCCGCCGAACAGGTCGCCGAGCCCGCCCGCGCCCGGCTGCGCCCGCGTCGCGCCCTGACCGAAGAGGTCGTTCAGGTCGAACGCGGTGCCGGACGCGCCGGTCCCGCCGCCCGGCCGGAACCCGCCGGGGAAGCCCCCGCCGGGCATCCCGCTGCCGAACAGCGACCGGGCCTCGTCGTACTCCCGCCGCCGGGACTCGTCCGAGAGCACGTCGTACGCCTCGGAGACCTCCTTGAAGCGGGACTCCGCCTTGGCGTCACCCGGGTTCTTGTCCGGGTGCAGCTCGCGGGCGAGCTTGCGGTACGCCTTCTTGATGTCCGACTGCGAGGCATCCTTGGCGACGCCCAGGGCCTTGTAGTAGTCCTTCTCCAGGAAGTCCTTCGTGCTCACCGGGCGCCTCCTCTCCTACTCGGGATTCTGCTCATCGCCGAACCACTCGGCCGGCGGCTCCGCACCGCCCGCCGGGTCCGGCTCGGCCACCGCGACCAGCGGCACCCGCAGCAGCCGGTCGCCGAGCCGGTAGCCGCGGCGGAGCACCGCCACGCACGTCGGCTCGGACACGTCCGGGCTGGTCTGGTGGGCGACCGCCTCGTGCAGGGTCGGGTCGAACCGCTCGCCCGGCTCCCCGTACGGCTGCAGGCCCAGCTTCTCCAGCGTGGCCTCCAGCTGGTCCGCCACCGCCTTGAACGCGCCGGTCAGGTCGCCGTGCTGGCGGGCCCGGTCGACGTCGTCCAACACCGGCAGCAGCGCGGCCAGCACCGAGCCGGTGACGGCCTCGGCCATCGCCGCCCGGTCCCGGTCCACCCGCTTGCGGTAGTTCGCGTATTCCGCGGTGACCCGCTGCAGGTCCGCCGTCCGCTCGGCCAGCTGCTGCTGGACCTCGTCGGGCGCGGCGGCCGGGGCCGGCGGCCCCTCCGGGGCGGGCGTGGTGCCCGCCCCGGAGGACCGGGGAGCCCCGGTCTGCGGGTCGATCCGC
>DATINN010000557.1:0-6584 GCA_035474175.1 Mycobacteriales bacterium
ATCGAGCAGCACCTGCGGCGGCGCGTGCTGGCCCAGCCGGCTCAGCACGGCCGCGTCCGACCAGAACGCGACCACCGCGAGGTCGTCGCGTTCCAGCTCGCCGGCCAGCGCGCCGACGGTCGCGGCCGCGGTCCGGATCCGCTCGCCCCGCATGGAGCCGGAGACGTCGACCGCGAGCACCACGGCGCGCCGGGTGCGCACCTGCTCGCGGACGATGATGTCCTCCTCCTCGGGGACCGGCCGCTCGGTCAGCATGTCCAGGGTCCGGTCCAGGTCGATGTCGTCGGACCCGCCCCGGTACGGCAGGCTCAGGATGTCGCCCGGCCCGCGGACGGCGGCCGCGCCCCGGCGCGGTCGCGGCATGGCCAGCCGGGCCGCGATCTGCCGGGCCCGGGCCCGCACCTCGGGGTCGACCGCGCCGCCGGCCGGCACCGCGACCAGCTCACCGGACTCCTCGGTGTGCTCGGTGGTCGAGCCGCTGCGCCCGGCCGGCATCGGCCCGGTGCGGTCGGACCGTCCACTGAGGACCAGCCCGCCGCCGCGCCCGGACTCGAACAGGCTCGGGGCCCGGTCCAGCTGCTTGGGCCGGCGGCGCAGCGGCCGGGACGGCCGGCCGCCGGGCCGGCGCAGCGGGGAGTCGGCCGGCACGGCTCTTCAACCGGGCTCGGCCGCGTGCGGCAGCAGGACGAAGTGGTCCTCCCAGATCTGCCGCAGCACCTGCTCCGGCGTGGTCTCGGCCGCCTCGTCGAGCTGGATCCGGCCCGACAGCGCGACCGTCATCGCGTCCAGCACCAGATCCGGGTAGCGCTCGTCGTCCCCGCCGGACACCCCGCGCAGCGCCGCGATCTCGGTCGCGACCAGGGTCAGGTCGATGGCGCCGCGGACGCTGCTGCCCTGCCGCACGTCCGGGTGCACCCGGGTCGCCCGGGTCAGCGCGACCGCGTCCGCGACCAGCCGGTCCCCGGCCGGCGCGCCGGTGCGCAGCGCGACGATGCCGCGCTCGGCCGCCTCGTCCTGGTAGCCCACCGCCAGCCGGCAGAGCCGGTCGGAGATGCTGGTCGACAGCCGCGCCGTCCCGACGTTGTCGAACGGGTTCATCGAGGCGATCACCCGGAAGGTGGGCTTCGCCGCGATGGTGCCGACCCGCGGCACCGTCACCTGCCGCTCGGCCATCGCGGTGAGCAGCGTGTTGAGGGTGTCGTCGGGGGCCCGGTTGAACTCCTCCAGGTAGAGGAACCCGCCCGCCTGCATGGCCTCGACCAGCGGCCCGGGCACGAAGTTGTCGGCGCTGTAGTCCTCCCGCAGCACCCGGGCCGGGTTGTGGTGGCCGACCAGCCGGGACGGGGTGAGGTCGGCGTTGCCCTCCACGAACAGCAGCGGGATGCCCCACTCGGCGCTGATCGCCCGCAGCAGCGTGGTCTTGCTGGTGCCGGGCGGTCCCTCCAGCACGATGTCCCGGCCGGCCGCGACGGCCGAGAGCACGAGCTCGAGCTCGCGCTCCCGGCCGACGAGGTGCCGGGCGACCCGGTCCCGGACTCCCATCCCTCTTCCGTGCATGTCGTCGGGACGTGGGTCGGCTCCCGCGCCCGGCGCACGGCCGGGTGTGTCCACGAAGGAATCCGTCACTTGGCCGTGAACCCGGCGTCGACGGGCAGGGCGACGCCGTCGAAGGCGGCCTGCAGCGCGGCCGGGTCGCGGACGTCGGCCTGCCGGGCCACGATCCGCCGGTCCAGCGCCTCGACCTCCTTGACCGTCTCGGCCAGGTCGTCCGGCGTCGCCATCGGGTATTCGACCGTGGGGATCTGCTGGCACGGGTCGACCGCGATGATGTCCGCGCCCTCCTGGGCCGGCCGGATGGCGTGGCTGCGGCCCTGGCCGCGGGCCGCGCCGGTGATGACGGCGACCTTGCCCTCCACTCGTCCCATTCTTCGCAGCCTCCTAGCGGATCGTGTTGCCGGCGTCGACGGTCAGCTCGAGCCCGGTGACGTACCGGGACTCGTCGGAGGCCAGCCAGAGGACGGCGTTGCTGATGTCGCGCGGCTCGACGATCTCGATCGGGAACGTGTTCATGAAGATCGGGCCGAGCTCCGGCTCCTTGCCGATGATCGCGTCCAGGCCGCCCAGGCCCGCCACCATCGGGGTGTCGACCCCGGTCGGGTGCACGGTGTTGACCCGGATCTTGTGCTTGGCCAGCTCGTTGGCCAGCGACCGGGAGATGCCCACCACGCCGTGCTTGGCCGCCACGTACGGCGAGAGGAACGGCAGGCCCTTGATGCCCGCGGTCGAGCTGGTGGCGATCATGGACCCGCCGCCACCGGCGATCAGGTGCGGGACCGCGGCCACGTAGGTGTTCCAGACCCCGGTCAGGTTGGTGTCCAGCGTGTCCTGCCAGACCTGCGGGGTGACCTCGTCCCAGGTCTGCACGGTGCAGATGCCGGCGTTGGCGCAGACGATGTCGAGCCGGCCCAGCTGGGCGACCCCCTCGTCCACGGCCGCCTTCAGCGCGGCCAGGTCCCGGACGTCGGCCTTGGTGGCGACGATGCGCCGGTCCAGCGCCTCGACGTGCTTGACCGTCTCGGCCAGCTCGGCCTCGGTGCCCATCGGGTAGCCGACCGAGTCGTAGTCACCCGGCACGTCGATCGCGATGATGTCGGCGCCCTCCTCGGCCAGCCGGATCGCGTGGCTGCGACCCTGCCCGCGGGCGGCTCCGGTGACGAACGCGACCTTTCCCTCGACCCGCCCCATGGCGCGCCTCCCTCCCGGGGACCCTGGTTCAAGGAATCCCCGTCTCGCTGGCCGGCTTCCGGCCGGCCGCGGCCCCGTTGGTCCTCCGGTCCACAGTGGACCCGCTGCTGTGCCGCGGCTGCGGCTATCCGGCGCCCGCCGGCACCAGGCCGGCCACCGGGTTCTCGTCGCAGGCGCGGTCCGGGGGTCGGCGGCGCCCGATCGTGACGGGCACAGGGCCACCCCGGACGCCGCCGGTGTGGGAGTGGTCCCCGGTCGGCCGGGGCGCGGCCAGGGGATCCACAGTGGACAGTGCAGCCGCGCCGTGCCCGATCACGCACTCGGGGTCGGGCCCGTCCAGCGGCAGGCCGGTGAAGAACTTGGCCGCCATGCAGCCGCCGCGGCAGGCGTCGTACGCGCCGCAGGACCCGCAGGCGCCGGCCGACTGCGGCTCCCGCAGCGACCGGAACAGCTCCGAGGTCTGCCACACGGCCTGGAAGCCGGCGGTGCGGACGTTGCCGGCCAGGAACGTGTCGTGGATCGCGAACGGGCAGGCGTACACGTCGCCGACCGGGTCGATCAGGCAGACCACCCGGCCGGCCCCGCACAGGTTCAGGCCCGGCAGGGCCGAGCCGTACGCGGCCAGGTGGAAGAAGGAGTCGCCGGTGAGCACGCCCTCGCCGTGGGCGACGAGCCAGTCGTAGAGCTCCCGCTGCTGGCCCGGCAGCGGGTGCAGCTCGTCCCAGGTGTCGGCGCCGCGGCCGGACGGGCGCAGCCGGGTCAGCCGCAGCTGTGCCCCGTACCGGTCGGCGAGCGCCTTGAACTGGTCCAGCTGGGGGATGTTGTGCCGGGTGCAGACGACCGAGATCTTGAAGCCGCGCATGCCGGCCGCGTGCAGGTTGTCCATCGCCCGGATCGCGGTCGCGAACGAGCCGGTGCCGCGGACGGCGTCGTTGACCTCGGCCGTCGCGCCGTCCAGGGAGATCTGCACGTCCACGTAGTCGGAGGCGGCCAGCCGGTCGGCCACCGCCGGGCTGATCTTCACGCCGTTGGTGGAGAACTTGACCCCGACCCGGTGCGCGGTCGCGTAGTCGACCAGCTCCCAGAAGTCCGGCCGCACCGTCGGCTCGCCGCCGCCGATGTTGACGTAGAAGACCTGCATCCGCTCCAGCTCGTCGATGACGGCCTTCGCCTCCACAGTGGACAGTTCGCGCGGGTCCCGGCGGCCGGAGCTGGACAGGCAGTGCGCGCAGGCGAGGTTGCACGCGTACGTCAGCTCCCAGGTCAGGCAGATCGGGGCGTCCAGGCCCCGCTCGAACTGCTCCACCAAGCGCATCAGGACGCCTCCAGCATCTGGGTGTCGGCCAGCGTGGCCAGGGCGGCGGCGAACTTCGGCAGGTCCGGCTCGCCCACGCCGGCGGCCGTGCAGGCGGCCCGGGCGCTGGGCGCCTCGGACAGGCCCCGCACGACGGCCAGCAGCCGCGGGTCCTTCAGGAACGACAGCCGGCGGGTCCCGAAGTGGTAGAGCAGGGCCCCGAACGGCTCCGGTCGCACGGCGACCTGGGGATGCAGCGCGTAGCGCCCCTCCAGGTCGAAGCCGGCGGCGGCCATGCCTAGTAGACCCCGCACATCCCGTCGATGGACACGTCCTCCACCAGCAGGTCCTGCTCGACCAGGGGGGCGGGCGCGGGCTCGGTGGGCTCCACGGTGGGAGTGGTGTCGTCGGTCATGGAATGCTCCTCGGTGTCTGAGGGCGGTCGCTGACGTGACGCCCACGTTAATGGCACTCGGTGCCGAAAGGAAGAGGTAGTGGCGACCGGACGGCGTCCCAGCACGTCCCGGGCCGAGCTGGAGCGGGTGGCACTGGACCTGTTCACCAGCCGCGGGTTCGAGGAGACCACGGTCGAGGACATCGCCGCGGCGGCCGGCATCGGCCGCCGGACGTTCTTCCGCTACTACGCGTCGAAGAACGACGCGGTCTGGGGCGACTTCGACACCCAGCTGAGCAACCTGCGGGCCTGGTTCGAGGGCTGCACGCCGGACGTCCCGCTCATGGCCGCGGTGCACCGGGCGGTGGTGGCGTTCAACCGGCTGCCCAAGGAGGAGGAGCCCTGGCACCGGCGCCGGATGGCGCTCATCCTCAACACGCCGGCCCTGCAGGCCCACTCCACCCCGATGTACGCGCGCTGGCGGGCGGTCATCGCCGAGTTCGCGGCGTCCCGGACCGGCGCGGCGCCGCAGGACCTGCTGCCGCAGCTCATCGCGTACGCGGCGCTGGGCGCGGCGGTGGCCTCCTACGACCAGTGGCTGCGGGACCCGGACGCCGAGCTGGAGCCGCTGCTGGACCTGGCCATGACCGAGCTGTCCCGCGGCTTCGGCGGCCACGACCAGCGCTGAGGCCCGGTCAGGCCGGCAGCTGGTACTTCGCCCGGGCCGCCGCCGGGACCAGCGGCAGGTAGTCCGGGTGCCGGGCGATCCAGGACCGGACGAACGGGCACAGCGGCAGCACCTCCAGCCCCCGCTCCCGGGCCGACTCCAGCGCGTGCTTGACCAGCACCGAGCCGAGGCCCTTCCCCTCGTACGCGTCCTCGACCTGGGTGTGGGTGAACGTGATCGACCCGCCGTGCAGCTGGTAGTCGGCGAAGCCGGCCACCTGCCCGTCCGCGGTGATCTCGAAGCGGTGCCGCTCGGGCCGGTCGGTTACCTCGGTGCGCACGGGTCCAGCGTAGGCGTGCCGACCGCGGCGGCCCCACGATCGTCACACCCCGGTGGCACCATCGCGGGAGAGGACGAGGAGATGACGGTGCCGGACGAGGTGGACAACGAGGCGGGGCTGACGCGGCGGGTCGCGGGCCTGTTCGCGCCGTACAAGGCCCGGCTGGCGCTGATCGGCGGCGCCATCGTGCTGACGTCGGTGCTCGGGATCGCCAACCCGTTCCTGACCAAGGCCGTGTTCGACCAGGCCCTGTTCGTGCCCGGCGGGCCGGACATCCGGCTGCTGGTCCTGCTGGTCTGCCTGATGATCGCGATCCCGCTGGTGTCGGCGATCATCGGCGTCGGGCAGACCTACCTGACGACCGTGCTCGGCAACCGGGTCATGCAGGACCTGCGCAACCGCCTCTTCGAGCACCTGCAGTCGATGCACCTGGGCTTCTTCGCCGGCACCCGCACCGGTGACATCCAGTCCCGGCTCGGCAACGACGTCGGCGGCGTGCAGTCGGTGGTGACCGAGACCGCGTCCTCGATCCTGTCCAACGCGGTCACCGTCATCGCCTCGCTGGTCGGCATGGTGCTGCTGTCCTGGCAGCTCACGCTCGTCGCGGTGGCGCTGCTGCCGGTCTTCATCGGGCTGCAGATCCAGGTCGGGCGGGTGCGCCGGCGGCTCGCGGCCCGCACCCAGACCTCGCTGTCGGAGATGAGCTCGATCACCCAGGAGTCGCTGTCGGTCTCCGGCGTGCTGCTGTCCAAGGTGTTCAACCGGCAGGCCTTCGAGACCCGGCGCTACGAGCGGGAAAACGCCAAGCAGGCCGCCCTGCAGGTCAAGCAGACGATGACCGGGCAGAGCTTCTTCGCCATCGTGGGCACGTTCTTCGGGATCACGCCGGCGCTGGTCTACCTGGTCGCCGGGCTGCCCGGGGGCGGCAGCGGCGGGCTGCTCTCGGCCGGCACGCTGGTCGCGTTCACCACGCTGCAGACGCGGCTGCTCTTCCCGGTGGTCAACCTGCTGCGGGTCGCGCTGGACGTGCAGACGTCGCTGGCGCTGTTCGCGCGGATCTTCGCCTACCTCGACCTCCGGCCGGCCATCGTGGACACGCCCTCGGCGCGGGAGCTGCCCGGGCCGGTGCGGGGCGAGATCGGGC
>DATINN010000558.1:0-5005 GCA_035474175.1 Mycobacteriales bacterium
GGCACGTCCGGCGGGTCGGCCGCGGTGTGCTCCCGGCGCCAGGGCCGGCGGCGCTCGTCCAGGAACGTGCGCATCAGCACCTTCCGGGCGTACGCGTCGACCGAGCCGGCCCGGTCCAGCCGGCGCCAGGCCAGGTAGAGCTTGGTCAGCGCGGTCTGGGTGAGGTCCTCGGCGGCGTGCCAGTTGCCGCAGAGCAGGTAGGCGGTGGCCCGCAGGGCCGCACCCCGGCCGTCCACCCAGCGGGCGTAGTCACGCTCCCAGTCGGTCACATCTCTTACACGGTGCGGGCGGCCGCCGCCGTTCCGGCGACGTCGGTGCGGAAGTGACCGCCGTCGAGGTGGACCTTGTCCAGCAGCGCGTACGCGGCGTCGCGGGCGGCGGGCAGGTCGTCGGCGACGCCCAGCACGCTGAGCACCCGGCCGCCGGCCGAGACCACGGCCCCGTCCTCGCGGCGGCGGGTGCCGGCGTGCAGCACCCCGGGCAGGTCGGCGCCGGTGAGCACGTCGCCGCCGCGCGGGACGCCCGGGTAGCCGTGGGCCGCGAGCACGACGGTCACCGCGTACCCGTCCCGCCAGCGCAGCGGCGGCTGGGCGGCCAGGGTGCTGGTGGCGGCCGCGTGCAGCAGCCCGGCCAGCGGGGTCTCCAGCAGGGCCAGCACGACCTGGGTCTCCGGGTCGCCGAAGCGGGCGTTGAACTCGACCACCCGCGGACCGCGGGCGCCGAGCGCGAGCCCGACGTAGAGCAGCCCGGCGAACGGCGTGCCCCGCCGGGTCATCTCGGCCAGCGTCGGCCGGACCACGCCCGCGACCACATCCTCGACCAGCGTGGGCGGGGCCCAGGGCAGCGGCGCGTACGCCCCCATGCCGCCGGTGTTGGGCCCGGTGTCGCCGTCGCCGACCCGCTTGAAGTCCTGGGCCGGCAGCAGCGGCCGGACCGCGGTCCCGTCGGTCACGCAGAACAGCGACACCTCGGGCCCGTCCAGGAACTCCTCGATCAGCACCGTCGCGCAGCCGGCCGCGTGCGCGAGCGCGGCGGCCCGGTCGGTGGTCACCACGACGCCCTTGCCGGCGGCGAGCCCGTCGTCCTTCACCACGTACGGCGGGCCGAACTCGTCCAGCGCCGCCTGCGCCTCGGCCGCGGTCGTGCACACCCGGGCCCCGGCGGTGGGCACCCCGGCCGCGGTCATCACGTCCTTCGCGAACGCCTTGGAGCCCTCCAGCCGGGCCGCGGCCGCGCCCGGCCCGAAGCAGGCGATGCCGCGGGCCCGGACGGCGTCGGCGGCCCCGGCCACCAGCGGCACCTCGGGCCCGATCACCACGAGGTCGGCCTCGACGGCGACGGCCAGCGCGGCGACCGCGGCCGGGTCGCCGACGGCCAGCGGCCGCTGCTCGGCCACCATCGCGGTGCCGGCGTTGCCCGGCGCGCAGACCAGCGCGGTCACCGCCGGGTCGGCCGCCAGCGCCAGGCACAGCGCGTGCTCCCGCGCGCCACTCCCGACCACCACGACGCGCATCGCGCCAGAGCCTATCGAGTGATTCCGGTGGTCGCAGACGCACCCGGGCGGTGCTGTCGCTGGTCGCGACAGCACCGCCCGGGTGGACTCGGTAGGACTAGAACAGGTTCTTGGCCTTCGCGATGGTCTGCCACAGGCCGTAGATCAGCGGGACGCCGACCAGGGCCCAGCCGAGGAACAGCCGCACCTGGGTAGTCATCAGACCTTCTCCCTCTCGGTCGGGGCCGGCCCGGTCGGGGCGTCGTCCGAGGACGGCTCGTGGAACCGCGACGCGACCGGCCGGATCAGCAGGTTGCAGACGAAGCCGACGGCCAGGATCGCGATCATCGTGTAGAGCGCGGGCCGGTAGGCGTCGACGGTGAGCTTGCCCGGGGTGCCCTTGGCGTCCAGGAACCCGTTGATGATCAGCGGACCGGCGACGCCGGCCGCGGACCAGGCGGTGAGCAGCCGGCCGTGGATCGCGCCGACCTGGAACGTGCCGAACAGGTCGCGCAGGTAGGCCGGGACGGTCGAGAACCCGCCGCCGTAGAAGGAGATGATCAGCATGGCCAGGAGCACGAACAGCCAGGTCGCGTTGTGGCCGATCGTGGCCAGGCCCAGGTAGGCCAGGATGCCGACGCCGAGGTAGATCATGTACATCGGCTTGCGGCCGACCGCGTCGGACGTGGTCGACCAGATGAACCGGCCGCCCATGTTGGCCAGCGACAGGACGCCGACGAAGCCGCCGGCGGCCGCCACCGTCACCGTGGAGGTGCCGTTCTCCCGGAAGAAGTCCTGGATCATCGGCGAGGCCTGCTCCAGGATGCCGATGCCGGCGGTCACGTTGCAGAACAGCACCAGCCACAGGAAGTAGAACTGCGGGGTCCTGATCGCGTTCGCGGCCGAGACGCTGTCGGTGGTGACCAGCGCCTTGCTCTTCAGCGTCGACGGGTCGAAGCCGGCCGGGCGCCAGTCGGCCGCGGGCACCCTGATGTTGAAGACGCCGTACATCATCACGAGGAAGTAGACGATGCCGAGCGTGACGAACAGCTTCGCCACCGCCGACCCGCTGGCGACCGAGCTGGCCACCGCCGGGTTGTAGTTCGAGTCGTACCAGGACATCAGCTGCTGGGAGCCCGGGCTCGCGATCAGCGCGCCACCACCGAAGCCCATGATGGCCAGACCGGTGGCCAGGCCGGGCCGGTCCGGGAACCACTTGATCAGCGTGGACACCGGCGAGATGTAGCCGATGCCGAGACCGATGCCGCCGATCACCCCGTAACCCAGGTAGAGCAGCCACAGCTGCTCGGTCGCGATGCCGACGGCACCGACCAGGAAGCCCGCCCCCCAGAAGCAGGCCGCGGCGAACATCGCCTTCCGCGGCCCGACCCGGTCGACCCAGGTGCCGCACACGGCGGCGGACAACCCGAGCATCACGATCGCGATCGAGAAGACGATCCCGATCTTCGTGTTGTTCGAGTCGAAGTTCTTGACCAGCGCCGTCTTGTAGACGCTGGTCGCGTACGCCTGCCCGATGCACAGGTGCACGGCGAGAGCGGCTGGAGGTATCAGCCAGCGGTTGAAACCGGGACCGGCGACGGAGCGCTCCCGGTCGAGGAAGGAGGCCATGCGCGAGCTCCTCACGGCGACGGACCGGCTGTGATCGCCGGCACAACCCCTACTACGTACCTGTTTCGGGAACGGATCACCCATTGCGCGCGCCGAGCGGCGGTAGTTGCGCGGTAAACGGTCAGTCGGCCAGGGCCGAGTAGACGAGCGTCCGCAGCTCCGACCGGATCGGGTACGTCCCCGAGGGGACCAGCTGGGTCATGAAGACCGCGGTGATGCGCTCCACCGGGTCGATCCAGAACGCGGTCGAGGCCAGGCCGCCCCAGGCGTACTCGCCCGGCGAGCTGAGGATCTCGTTCCGGACCGGGTCGGTGACGACCGAGAAGCCGAGCCCGAAGCCGACGCCCTCGAACGTGTCGGTCGGCCCGGTCGAGGGCGCGAAGGTGGCGATGTCGACGCCGCCGGGCAGGTGGTTGCGGGTCATGTAGTCGACGGTCCGGCTGCCGAGCAGGCGCACCCCGTCCAGCTCGCCCCGGCCCAGCAGCATCGCGGTGAAGCGCAGGTAGTCGGCCGTGGTCGAGACCAGCCCGCCGCCGCCGGACAGGAACGAGACCTCGCCGCGCGGGATCGGGGTGAAGTCGTCCTTGCGCACCGGCGCCTGGCCCGGCCGCGGGGTGAGGTAGAGCGCGGCCAGCCGGCCGGCCTTCTCCTCCGGCACCGAGAAGGACGTGTCCACCATGCCCAGCGGCTCGATGATCCGCTCGGCCAGGAACCGGTCCAGCGGCAGCCCGGACACGACCTCCACCACCCGGCCCAGCACGTCGGTGGAGACGCTGTAGTTCCAGGCCGTGCCCGGCTGGAACAGCAGCGGGATCCGCGCCCACCGCCGCACCTGGTCGGTCAGGGTGACCCCCGCGGGCGGGAAGAACTCGGTGTCGATGCGCCGGTGCAGCTCGTCGGCGGGATGGTTGTGCTGGAAGCCGTACGTCAGGCCGGAGGTGTGGGTCAGCAGGTGCCAGACCCGGATCGGCTCGGTCGCCGGCACCGTGCCCGGGTTGAGCGCGGAGCCGCCGGTGTAGACCCGGGCGTCGGCGAACTCGGGCAGGAGCTCGCCGATCGGCTTCCGCAGCGGCAGCCGGCCCTCCTCGGACAGCATCATCGCGGCGACCGAGGTCATCGGCTTGGTCATCGAGTAGATGCGCCAGATCGTGTCGGCCTCGACCGGCAACCCGGCCTCCCGGTCGCGCAGCCCGTACGTGCCGTGGTGGACCAGCTTGCCGTCCCGGGTGACCGCGACCTGCCAGCCCGGGAGCAGGCCGTCGTCCACGTACCGGGCCAGGTGCCGGTCGATGCGGTCCAGCCGTCCCGGCGCGAAGCCGGCCTTCTCCGGGTCGAGCTCGATCTCCATGCTCCCGACGCTAATTACTGGCCGGGCCGGCCGGTAGCGCCAGCCCTGGCGCTCTCCACCGTTACGCCGAATGGCCGAGCAACGAGTCGGCTCCCGGTGTCGATCTCCCGTCGCGACGACCGTGTCGTACGCGGAGATGGAGGCAATGATGACGGGGTACGCGCGTCGCCGGCCGGTCGATCCCTCGTCGCGCAACTCCGACGGCCGGGTGGCCCGCCGCAGTCGGCTCGCCACCGCCGCGCTGGCGCTCGTCCTGCTCGGGGTGAGCGCGTTCGCGCTGTGGTCGTCGCAGGCGACCACCACCGCCGCGAACCGGGCGATCTCGGCCAGCGCGCTCTCCGACGACTACGACCGCGCGGCGACCGCGGTGGCGGGCGAGGAGTCCCTGGAGCGCAAGTACCGGCTGGAGCCGGGGCCGGACATCCGGGTCCGGTTCGACACGGCCGCCGCCTCGCTGGTCAGCGCGCTCGGTGAGGTCCGGCGGGACGGGGATGGCAGCGACCGGGCCCTGGTCGACGACGTGCTCACCCGGCACG
>DATINN010000559.1:0-3748 GCA_035474175.1 Mycobacteriales bacterium
ACGCCGGCCCGGCGGCCACCCCGACCACCGACCGGTCGATGCCGAACCGGGACGGCAGCACCACCAGCGTGCCCCCGGCGGCGGCGATCCCGGCCGAGTCGGCCGGCGATGAGCCGCCCGATCATCCCCACCCCCTCGGTCGCCGCTCCGATGCGGCGCGGTGCCGACCGCGGCCACGAAGTCGCGCGCGGCCGGCGCGGTCAGCCCGGGCAGCGCCCCGGGCGCGCTGTCCACAATGGACACCTCGACGGGGAGCCCGGCGAACACCGACCGGACGTGGGCGGCCGCGTCCGGCTCGGACCGGTCCGGCGCGAACCGGAAGTTGACCGTCACCCGGCACTCGTCCGGCAGCACGTTGCCGGCGACGCCACCGCTGATGCCGACCGCGTTGAGCCCCTCCCGGTAGACGCAGCCGTCGATGTCGACGACCCGCGGCTCGTACGCGGCCAGCCGGGCCAGCACCGGCGCCGCCGCGTGCACCGCGTTGACCCCGAGCCAGGACCGCGCGCTGTGCGCCCGCCGGCCCCGCACCAGGACGTCGGCCCGCAGCGTGCCCTGGCAGCCGGCCTCGACCTGACCCGAGGTCGGCTCCAGCAGGATCGCGAGGTCGGCGGCCAGCCAGTCGGGGGAATTGCGGCTGACCCGGCCCAGCCCGTTGCGGGCCGACTCGACCTCCTCGTTGTCGTAGCAGACGAAGGTCAGGTCGTCGGCCGGGTCGGCCAGCGTGGCCAGCCGCAGCAGCACCGCCACCCCGGACTTCATGTCCGACGTACCGCAGCCGTGCAGCAGGTCGCCCTCCAGCCGGGACGGCACGTTGTCCGCGATCGGGACCGTGTCCAGGTGGCCGGCCAGCAGCACCCGCCGGGGCCGGCCCAGGTTCGTCCGGGCCAGCACGGTGTCGCCGTCGCGGACGACCTCCAGCCCCGGCACCGCGCGCAGCGCCGACTCCACCGCGGACGCCAGCGGGCCCTCGGTGCCGGACACCGACGGGAAGTCGACCAGCGCCGCGGTCAGCGCGGCCGCCGGCTGGGCCAGGTCGAGGCCGGTCATGCCGCCGGGAACGCGCAGAACTCGTTCCCCTCCGGGTCGGCGACCACCCACCAGTCGATGTCCTCGTCCGGCGCCCGCAGCACGGTGGCGCCCAGCCCGACCAGCGGGCCCACGTCCGGCCCGGGCAGCCACACGTCCAGGTGCACCCGGTTCTTGGTGCTCTTGATCTCGGGCACCTCGTTGAAGAACACCGACGGCGCCGACACCCCGTCCGGCGGGTCGATCGCCACGGCCGGGTCGCTCTCCGGCGTACGCCCGATGGAGCTCAGGAACGCGATGTCGTCCTGCTCGTACGGGCGGACCTGGTAGCCGAGGACGGTGGCCCAGAACCGGGCCAGCCCGGCCGGGTGCCGGGCGTCGATGACGATGTCCTTGAGGCGGGTGCCTTTCACACCGGCCACCCTAATGTTCCCCGGTCGGCCGGCCGCCGCTCCGTCGAACCCGGCCCGGACCGGTACGGTTGCCGGATGACCGCGAACGCGTGGGGCGACGGCCTGGCCACCGTCACCGACACCGGGCGGGTCCTGGACGTGTGGTTCCCGGCGCCGGCGCTCGGGCCCCGTCCGGCGGACGCCGCCGTGCCCGCCGCCCTCACCGCGCTGACCGGTGCGGACGGTCGCCGCCGGACCGAGCGCCGGCCGATCTCGGTGCAGATCGCCGACCTGGCCGCGCCGCCGGCCGACACCGCGGACGCCTACCTGCGGCTGCACCTGCTCAGCACCCGGCTGGTCCGGCCGCACGAGCTGTCCCTGGCCAGCATCTTCGGCGTGCTGCCCAACGTGGTCTGGACCTCGGCCGGCCCGGCGGCGCCGGAGGCGTTCGAGGAGACCCGGCTGCGGCTGCTGGCCGACGGGCCAGTGACCGTGCTCGGGGTGGACAAGTTCCCGCGGATGGTCGACTACGTGATCCCGGCCGGGGTCCGGCTCGCCGACGCCGACCGGGTCCGGCTCGGCGCCCACCTGGGCGAGGGCACCACGGTCATGCACGAGGGCTTCGTCAACTACAACGCCGGCACGCTCGGCGCCTCGATGGTCGAGGGGCGGATCAGCGCCGGAGTCGTGGTCGGCGACGGCTCCGACATCGGCGGCGGCGCCTCGATCATGGGCACCCTGTCCGGCGGCGGCACCGAGGTGATCTCGATCGGCGAGCGCTGCCTGCTCGGGGCCAACTCCGGCATCGGCATCTCCCTGGGCGACGACTGCGTGGTCGAGGCCGGGACGTACGTGACGGCGGGCATGAAGGTGGCGCTGCCGGACGGCCGGGTGGTCAAGGCCCGCGACCTGTCCGGGCGGGACAACCTGCTGCTGTGGCGCAACAGCGTCAGCGGCGCGCTCGAGGTGGTCGACCGCAGCGGCGGCCGCGGCCGGTCCTGGTCCGGGCTCAACGCCGACCTGCACGCGAACGTCTAGCCGGTGTGCCCGTGAGCCGTCTTGCCCGCCGGGCCGCCGTCGTGCTCCTCGTGATCGGGGTGCTGGTGACGGCGGCCGCCTTCGGCGTGCGCTCGCTGATCGCGCGGAAGCTGCCGACGGCGCAGTCGGCCAGCTGCGACGTGACCAACTCGCCGTACACGCTGAGCACCGAGCAGGCCGCCAACGCGGCCACCATCAGCGCGGTCGCCACCAGCCGCAAGCTGCCCGGCCGGGCCGCGACGGTCGCGCTGGCCACCGCGCTGCAGGAGTCCAAGCTGGTCAACGTCGAATACGGGGACCGCGACTCGGTCGGGCTGTTCCAGCAGCGGCCCTCGCAGGGCTGGGGCAGCCAGGGCCAGATCATGGACCCGCGCTACGCGGCCGGGAAGTTCTACGACGCGCTGGTCAAGGTGCGCGGGTGGCAGGCGCTGCCGGTGGCGCAGGCCGCGCAGGCGGTGCAGCAGAGCGGGCACCCGACGGCGTACCAGCAGTGGGAGGACCAGGCCGGGGTGCTGGCCCGGGCCTTCGCCGGGGCCGAGCCGGCCATGCTGTCCTGCTCGTTCCCGGAGCCGACGGTGGCCGCGTCGCCGGCCAAGGTGCTGCAGCTGCTGGCGCTGGAGCTCAGGCACACCCGGATCTCGGCCACCGCGCAGGTCGGCGAGCTGCGCCCGACACAGCCGTGGGCGACGGCGGGCTGGCTGGTGGCCAAGGCCGACCGGCTCGGCATCGAGGCCGTCGCGCTGGACGGCCGGCGCTGGACCCGTACGGACGGCTGGCGGCTGGACCCGGCCGCGGCCAAGGACCGGATCCGCTTCGAGGTCGCGAAGGTCCCGCCCTCAGCCTGAGAGGCGGTCCGCGGCCGCGGCGACCCGCTCGTCGGTCGCGGTCAGGGCCACCCGCACGTGCCGGGCCCCGGCCGGGCCGTAGAACGTGCCCGGCGCGACCAGGATCCCGAGCCGGGCCAGCTCCGCGACCTCGTCCCAGCAGTCCCGGCCCCGGGTCGCCCATAGGTAGAGCCCGGCCCCGGAGTGCTCGACGGTGTAGCCGGCCTTCTCCAGCGCCGGCCGCAGCAGCTCGCGCCGCCCCGCGTACCGGGCGCGCTGCTCGGCCACGTGCGCGTCGTCGTCGTACGCGGCCGCGGCCGCGTCCTGCACCGGCCGGGGCACGATCAGCCCGGCGTGCTTGCGCACCTCCAGCAGGCCCGCGACCAGCGCCGGGTCACCGGCGACGATCCCGGCCCGGTAGCCGGCCAGGTTGGACCGCTTGGACAGCGAGTGCACGGCCAGCAC
>DATINN010000560.1:0-2351 GCA_035474175.1 Mycobacteriales bacterium
GCGACGCGACTGGCCGGCCTCGCCGACCGGGCCTGGGCGACCTCGATGGCGGCGGAGCCGCTCAACGCCACCCTGCTGGGCGAGCGGGACTGGGACGGGCGGCTGGCCGACAACACCCCGGCCGGGCGGGCCGCGGTGCTCGACGGCTTCGCGGAGGTCTCGGCGCTGACCGCGGCCGTGCCGGTGGACGGGCTGGACCAGGCCGAGCGGACCACCCGGGCCGCCCTGCTCGGCTTCGTCCGGACCGAGGTCGCGCTGCAGATCCCGGGCTACGCGGACTGGAGCGTCGACCCGATGCTCGGCCCGGCCGTCTCGCTGCCCGGCGCCGGCGAGGTGCAGCCGGTCGGCACCGAGGAGGAGCGGGACCGGGCGCTGGCGCGCTGGCGGGCCATGGCCGGCTACCTCGACCAGTACGGGCGGAACCTGAGCGCGGCCCGCACCGACGGCCGGGTCGCGGCGGCCGTGCTGGTCCGGAAGGTGATCGCGCAGATCGAGGACCTGCTGGCCGAGCCGGTCGCGGGCTCGCCGCTGCTGGCCCCGGCCCGCGCGGCCGGCCCCGGCGCCTTCGCGGCCGCGCTGGAGACCGAGGTGACCGAGCGGGTCCGGCCGGCGTACGCGCGGCTGCGCGACCTGCTGGCCGGCTCCGTGCTGCCGGCCGCCCGCCCGGACGACAAGGCCGGGATCTGCCACCTGCCCGGCGGGGCCGAGCTCTACCGGCTGACGATCCAGGGCTTCGTCACCCTCGACCTGAGCCCGGAGGAGGTGCACGAGACCGGGCTGCGGGCGGTGGCCGACAGCGACCGGGAGCTGACCGAGCTCGGCCGCCAGCTGCTCGGCACCGCCGACCTGGCCGCCACCCTGCAGCGGCTGCGGACCGGGGACGGGCTGCGCTTCGCCGACGCGGCCGAGATCCTGGCCGCGGCCCGGGCGGCGGTGGACCGGGCCGAGGCCGTGGTGCCGGACTGGTTCGGGCTGCGCCACCCCGGCCCGTGCGAGGTCCGCGCGGTGCCGCGGCACGAGGAGCAGAACGCGCCCTTCGCCTACTACCAGTGGCCGGCCGTGGACGGCAGCCGGCCCGGGATCTACTACGTCAACACCTTCCAGCCGCAGACCCGGTCCCGGTACGAGTCGGTCTGCACCGCCTGCCACGAGGCCGTGCCCGGCCACCACCTGCAGATCAGCATCGCGCAGCGGCTGGCCGGGCTGCCGGCCTTCCGCCGCCTCGCCCCCGTCCCGGCGTACGCGGAGGGGTGGGGGCTCTACGCCGAGACCCTGGGCGAGGAGATGGGCCTCTACGACGAGCTCGACCGCCTCGGCGCCCGGTCCAACGACGCGCTGCGGTCCTGCCGGCTGGTCGTCGACACCGGGCTGCACGCGTTCGGCTGGACCCGGCAGCAGGCGATCGACTTCGTCGGCGCGCACAGCGCGATCGGGCCGGAGCGGGCCGCCAACGAGGTCGACCGCTACCTGGCCTGGCCCGGGCAGGCGCTGTCGTACAAGCTGGGGCAGCTGGAGCTGCTGCGGCTGCGGGCGGAGGCCCGGGCCCGGCCCGGCTTCGACATCCGGCGCTTCCACGACGCCGTCCTCGGCGCCGGGTCGCTGCCGCTGGCCGCGCTGCGCGAGGTCCTGTCCCCGGCCTGAACGGCGGTGGCACGATCGGGGGCATGACCCTCACCGCGGCGCAGCCGGACAGTGCACTCGACGCGGCCCTGCGGGCGGTGGAGGAGCGGGTGCTGTGGCTGGCGACGGCGATCGTCCACCACGCCAACCGGGTCCGGCCCAACCCGGGCGGGCTCAAGGTCGGCGGCCACCAGGCCTCCAGCGCCTCGATGGTGACGATCATGACCTCGCTGTGGCTGGAGCAGCTGCAGGCCGCAGACCGGGTCTCGGTGAAGCCGCACGCATCGCCGGTGCTGCACGCGCTGGAATACCTGCTCGGCGATCTGGACCCTTCCTACCTGACCACGCTGCGGGAGTTCGGCGGGCTGCAGAGCTACCCGTCGCGGCTGAAGGACCCGGTGCCGGCCGACTACTCCACCGGCTCGGTCGGCATCGGCGCGACCGCGCCGATCTGGGGCGCCATCGCGCGCCGGTACGTCAACACCGGGCTCGGCGCCGGGGGCACCGGCCGGCAGTGGTCGCTGGTCGGGGACGCCGAACTGGACGAGGGCGCCGTCTGGGAGGCCGTGCTCGACCCGATGGTGGCCGAGCTGGGCGAGGTCAACTGGATCGTCGACCTCAACCGGCAGTCGCTGGACCGCGTCGTGCCCGACATCGCGGCGGGCCGGATCGGGCGGATGTTCGAAGCGGCCGGGTGGCGGACGATCACGCTCAAGTACGGGCGCTTCCTG
>DATINN010000561.1:0-4059 GCA_035474175.1 Mycobacteriales bacterium
CTCCGCAGCAGCAGGAGTCTGAGCCGCTCTCCGTGGGTGCTTCACTTGTGCTTCAATGAGTCCGACCCGCCGCCGGCGACCGCCCTCGTCGTCAACTCCGTGAGTGCTTCGGTGAGAGTCGCGGTGGCCAGATCGAGGACGAGGACGCGGTCTTTCCAGCTCTCGAATCCTAACTTCCCCCAGTAGGTTGAGAGCCGTCGGTGTGACTGTTGCCGTTCCTCCCAGTCCTCAATGCCCGGTCGAATGGCGTCCAGCGCCGCGAAGCGGCAGCCGCGGGACAATTCGCTCAGCACCGTTCCGGTGCCAAGTAAACCAATGCTCAATTCACGCCACGCCGGCTCGACTGCGACATTGTTGACCAGCACGGCGTACTGATCGAACCCCTCCAGCCGTTCATCCAGATCCGGATGAACCTCTCCTTCGACGTAGACCATCTCGGCGAGGTAGGCGAGGTCGGCCTCACGTGCGTCGAGGGACCCGAACGGATCGCCAAAGGAGTCGACGACGACAAGGTGCGCATGTCCCGCGGGGATGAGTACCCGCTCCTCGGCGGAATTGACATTCGCCGCCTCTGCCAACAGGGAGACAATTGTCTCGTCGTCGGACTCCCACTGCTCGTTGCCGCCCGGATACCAGGCAATGTTGTACGTAGCGAAGTAGTCCACCGCGCCCGGCGGATACGGCTCTTCACCTGGCAACGGAAGCTCGGCTGAAAGGGAGATAACCATGTTACGCACAAGATCGCGGCGAGCTACCACGCCTAACTGACTGGCTGCAGCACTCGTATTTAATTTCTGCGAAGTCATCTTGCCTCCGTCGCCAGACTACGAACGTCGACGGCATCATCTCACCGCTGACACTGAAACACACAGCGGGCTGATCCAGGTGGACGGTGCGCCCGGCAGGAATCGAACCTGCGACCAAGTGCTTAGAAGGCACCTGCTCTATCCGCTGAGCTACGGGCGCGGCGAACCGTGGCAGGTTACCGTGGACGGTCCTTACCGAGGAGCCGGGGTGATCCGGTTGGGTCACAGGTATCACCTAGGTCGGGCACAGGGTGGCCCCATCCGGCGGGTCGAGTGTTGGTGTCATGACCGAGACGCCGAACGGGCCCCGCGACCCCGAGCAGAACGACCTTCCTTCCTCGCCGCAGCCCGGGCGTGTTCCGTACGCCGGGTCGGAGTGGCGCCGGCCGGACGCGCCCGCCGGGCCGCCGGTCACCGGCCCCCCGCAGCACGGCCCGACCGCGGAGCCGTCGCAGTACGGCGGCCCGGCGGAGGGGGCGCCGCAGTACGGCGGCCCGGCGGAGGGGGCGTCCCCGTATGGGGTTCCGGCGGGGCAGGCTCGGGTGGACGGACCGACGCAGGACTTCGGGGGGGCGCGGTTCGGGGGTGGGCAGTATGCGGGTGCTCCGCCGTACGGGGCCCCGCCGGCGGCCCCCCAGTACGGTGCGACGAGCTGGCCGTACGCCGCCCCGGTGCCGAAGAACAACCGGGGCAAGCGGCTGATCGCGATCGGCGCGGCGACGGCGGTGTTCGGCGGGCTGGTCGGCGGCGGCACGGTCGCGGTGCTCGACCGCGGCCACGACACCGTCGCCGCGTCCGGCATCACCATCCAGGGTTCGAGCGCGCCGGCGGCGGCCAACCAGACGGCCAGCGTCGAGTCGGCCGCGGCGACGGCGATGAAGAGCGTCGTCACCCTGTCCGTACGCGGCAGTCAGGAGGCCGGCACCGGCTCCGGCGTGGTCCTGCGCGCGGACGGCTACATCCTCACCAACGAGCACGTCACCGCGGTCGCCGACGGCGGCGGGTCGATCACGGTCGCGTTCTCCGACGGCCGGACCGCGACGGCGCGGCTCATCGGCGCCGACAAGGCCACCGACCTGGCCGTGGTCAAGGTGAACCTGACCGGACTGACCGCCGCCACCCTGGCCGACTCCGACGCGCTCAAGGTCGGCCAGACCGTCGTCGCGGTCGGCTCGCCGCTCGGCCTCAACGGCACCGTCACCGAGGGCATCGTCAGCGCGCTGCACCGCCCGACCAGCGGCGCCTCCGACAACAGCGCGGTGATCGACGCGATCCAGACCGACGCCGCCATCAACCCCGGCAACTCCGGCGGCGCGCTCGTCGACCTGGCCGGCCGGGTGGTCGGCATCAACCAGTCGATCGCGACGGCCGGCTCGGGCGGCGGCGGGTTCGGGCAGCAGGGCAGCGCCAGCGGGAACATCGGGATCGGGTTCGCGATCCCGTCCGACACCGCGGCCCGGGTCGCGCAACAGCTGATCTCGACCGGCAAGGCCACGCACGCCAAGCTCGGGGTGCAGACCCAGACCGCGACCTCCGCCGACCAGCTGACCGCGATCGGCGCGACGATCGCCCAGGTCACCTCGGGTGGGGCGGCGGACAAGGCCGGCATCAAGGCCGGCGACGTCGTCATCAAGGTCGACGACCGGGTGATCGGCCAGTCCGACGACCTCGCCGCGACGATCCGCTCGTACGCGCCGGGCACGAAGGTGACGCTGACGATCCGCCGCGGTACGGCGACTCAGGCGATCACCGTCACCCTCGGCTCGGACGCGTCACAGTAGGGCCTCTCGACCCTCCACAGAGGAGTGGTGGGGGCGGCTCCCGACCAGCCGCCCCCACCACTTCGCCCAGAACGGCCGGCCTCGCCGGCCGTTCTGTCGTGACGGGGCAGTCTCGAACCCAGAACGGCCCGGCCCGCCGGCCGTTAGTCGTGACGAGGGCTGTCTCCGAACGACAGGACGGCCGGTCCGTCGGCCGTTTGTCGTGACGGGGCTGGCTCCGAACGTCGCGGACGGCGGCGGGCCGGTCAGCCGTCGATGGGGACCGTGGGGGTGGCGGTCGGTTCGGGCGTGGGGGACGGGGTGTCCGTCGGCGTCGGCTCGACCGTGGGTTCCGGGGTGGGCGTGGGCGTCGCCGACGGGGTCGGCGGCCCGGGTGCGGGCGGTGCCGTAGTCGGTGCCGGCGTGTCGCAGGCGATCCCGTCGCCGTCGCGGTCCAGCGCCGGCCGGTAGCCGGGGCGGCCGCGGGGGATCGGGCCGATCCCGGCCGCGTCCACCGCCGTGCAGTCCGGGAAGAACGCCACCGAGGCCGACGGGGTCGGCATCGCGGTGCCGGCCGGCCCGGGCACCCGGCGCGCAGGGCCGACGCCGGGATACCGGTCCACCGCGGCCGGGGTGGTGACGGCGGGCGCGGCCGCCGCGCCGCCACCGCGTTCGAGCCCGTCGGCGAGACCGGGCGCGTCGGCCGCGACCGGGACCGCCGGCGTCCGGGTGACCGCCCCCAGCCCCGCGAACAAGACGAACACGGCACCGGCGGCGGCCCACACCGGCCAGGGCCGGGTACGCAGCCACCGCACCGCCGCTGCCGTGCTCGTCCGTCTCACTGCACTTCCCCCGTGGATACCGTCCGCTGTGGACGGTCGGAGGATAGGGACCCGCCCGCCCGACCGCAGCCGTTCGGCCGAATCAGCCCTCGCAGGCGGCGCCGTCGCCGTCGCGGTCCAGACCGGAGCGGTAGCCGGGGTCGCCGCGGTAGAGGGGAGCGGCACCGGCGGCCCGGGCGGCGGCACAGTTCGCGTAGTAGACGCCGGCCGGTGGCGCCGGCGGAGTCGTCCGCACCGGCGGAGCGGCGGTCGCGACCTCGCAGGCGACACCGTCCGCGTCACCGTCCAGACCGGACCGGTAGCCGGGCTGGCCGCGGTGCAGCGGCGCCTTCCCGGCGGCCCGGACCGCGGCACAGTTGGCGTAGTAGGGAACGGCCGGAACCTTCGGCGGGGCCGCGACCTTGCGCGGCACCACGACCTTCGGCGTGGTCGCCGCCGGCGTGGGACTCGGCGTCGCCGCCGGCGTGGGACTCGGCGTGGCAGACGGAGTCGACGCGGCGGTAGGGGAAGCGGTGGGAGACGCAGCCACCGCCGCATCCGCCAACCGCGGCGCCTCCTGCGCCGGCGGATCCCCCGCCACCGCACCCACCCCGATCAGCAGCGCGAACACCGCGGCGGCCGACGTCCAGACCGGATGCCGCACCGCCCACG
>DATINN010000562.1:0-1853 GCA_035474175.1 Mycobacteriales bacterium
CGCGCAGCTGCGGGGCACGTACGACGCGGTCGACGGCGGGTTCGGCGGGGCGCCGAAGTTCCCGCCGTCGATGGTGCTGGAGTTCCTGCTGCGGCGGCACGCCCGGACCGGGGACGGGCTCGACCTGGTCGTCGGCACGGCCGAGGCGATGGCCCGCGGCGGCCTGTACGACCAGCTCGCCGGCGGCTTCGCCCGCTACTCGGTCGACGCCGGCTGGGTCGTGCCGCACTTCGAGAAGATGCTGTACGACAACGCGCTGCTGCTGCGCGTCTACCTGCACCTGTGGCGGGAGACGGGGTCCCCGCTGGCCCGGCGCGTGGTCACCGAGACGGCCGGGTTCCTGCTCGGCGACCTCCGTACGGCCCAGGGCGGGTTCGCCTCCGCGCTGGACGCGGACGCCGCCGGGGTCGAGGGCCTGACGTACGCGTGGACGCCGGCGCAGCTGATCGCCGTGCTCGGCTACGAGGACGGCGAGTGGGCGGCCAACCTGCTGTCGGTCACCGACGCCGGCACGTTCGAGCACGGGTCCTCGACGCTGCAGCTGCGGGCCGACCCGGACGACGCCGAGCGGTGGGACTCGATCCGGTCCGTGCTGCTGGTGGCGCGGGACGGGCGGCCGCAGCCGGCCCGCGACGACAAGGTCGTCGCGGCCTGGAACGGGCTGGCCATCGCCGGGCTGGCCGAGGCGGGCGCGCTGCTGGACCGGCCGGACTGGGTCGACGCCGCCCGGACCGCGGCCGAGCTGCTGCTGGACCTGCACATGGTGGACGGGCGGCTGCGGCGGACGTCCCGGGACGGGATCGTCGGCACGCCGGCCGGGGTGCTGGAGGACCACGCCGACGTGGCCGAGGGGTTGCTGGCGCTGCACCAGGCCACGGCCGAGCCGCGCTGGCTGGAGGCGGCGGGCGAGCTGCTGGACGTCGTGCTGGCGCGGTTCGGGGACGGGCGGGGCGGGTTCCACGACACCGCCGACGACGCCGAGGGGCTGTTCCGCCGGCCCTGGGACCCGGCCGACGGGCCGGCGCCGTCCGGGGCGGCGGCCGCGGCGGGGGCGCTGCTCACGCACGCCGCGCTGTCCGACCGGACCGACCACCGGGCCGCGGCGGATGCGGCGCTGGCCTCGCTCGCGCCGGTCGTCGCGGCGTACCCGCGGGCCGGCGGTTGGGCCGCCGCGGTGGGGGAGGCCGCTCTCGCCGGCCCCCTCCAGGTCGCCGTCGCCGTCGCCCCGCCGGCCGGCACCGGGGCCGGCACCGGGGCCGGCACCGCGGCCGGCACCGGTGCCGGCGGGGGAGTGGAGCTGGTGCGGGTGGCGCGGATGGGGACGGCGCCGGGCCTGGTGGTCGTGGCCGGCGAGCCGGACCGGCCCGGCGTCCCGCTGCTGGCGCAGCGGCCCCTGGTCGACGGTCAGGCCGCCGCGTACGTCTGCCGCGGCTTCGTCTGCGACCGCCCCTCGACCGACGGCGCCACGCTCGCGGCCGCGGTGCGCGCGGTGCGCTGAGCGCCGATCCCGGCCGCGACGACGAGCAGCACGCCGGCCGCCTGCAGGACCGAGGGGGCCTGGGCCAGCCGGACGAGCCCGAGCACGGTCGCGATCCCCGGCTCCAGCGCCATCAGCGTGCCGAACGCGGTCAGCGTCATCCGGCGCAGCGCCATCAGCTCCAGCGCGTACGGCAGGAGCGGGCTGAGCACGGCCAGCCCGATCCCGGCCAGCGCGACGCCGGGGGTCAGCCCGGCGAACACCGGCCGGGCCGCCAGCGGCGCCGTGACCAGCGCGCCGACCGCCATCGAGACCGCCAGCGGCCCGAGCCCGGACACCGCCGCGCCGATCCGCTGGGTCAGCACCAGGTAGGTGG
>DATINN010000563.1:0-5525 GCA_035474175.1 Mycobacteriales bacterium
CGTTTCGGCACTCGATTCAGTCACGATTCGTGCACGGCGGAAGACCGCGTCCAGCATCGGCTCGGTCAGCCGGCCGGTGAAGGTGTTCTGCTGGGACACGTGGTAGCAGCCGAGAACGGTGATGCCACCGACGGTCACCTCGGCCCCGTGGGCGAAGACCGGACGCGGCGTCGGGACCTCGGCCAGACCAGCCTGCTTCAGTGCCGGCCACAGCGCCTGCCAGCCGAACCCGCCCAGCACCACGATCACCTTCGGCGCCAGCAGCCGCAGCTCCTGGGCCAACCAGGGCCGGCAGGTGTCCCGCTCGACCGGCGTCGGCTTGTTGGCGGGCGGGGCGCAGCGTACGGCGGCCATGACGCGGGTGTCGTACAGCTGCAGGCCGTCGTCCTTGTGCACCGACGTCGGCTGGTTGGCCAGCCCGGCCCGGTGCAGCGCGGCGAACAGCCAGTCGCCGCTGCGGTCGCCGGTGAAGACGCGGCCGGTGCGGTTGGCGCCGTGCGCGGCCGGGGCCAGCCCGACCACGGCGATGCGGGCGTCGGCCGGGCCGAAGCCGGGCGCGGGGCGGCCCCAGTAGGTCTCCGTGGCGTACGCGGCCCGCTTGGTCGCGGCGACCTCCTCCCGCCAGGCGACCAGCCGGGGGCAGGCCCGGCAGGCCGAGACCCGGGCGTCGAGCTCGGCCAGGTTGTCGACGAGGGCCAGCTCGGCGACCGTACGGGCGTCGGTCGCGACGGTGCCGGTGTCCATGCCGCCATCCTCGCCGGTCGCCCGGGGCGGGGTAGCACCGGCGTCGCCGGTGTTGGGGCCGGGTCGGCCCCGGGGTCGCCGGTCCCCGGGGCCGAGTCGGGGCCGGGCCGGCGTCGGGGACCGGGCCGGCGTCGGGCCGGCGTCGGGCCGGGCCGGCGTCGGCACCGGGCCGGCGTCGGCGTCGGGCTCAGCGCTTGGACAGGCGCAGGCGCTGCCAGCTGCCGTCGGCGTGCCAGCCGCCGTCGACGCCCAGCTCCTGGCCGTTGACGAACCCGCTCGCGTCGTCGTCGGCCAGGAAGGCGACGGCCTGCGCGACGTCCTCGGGGCGGGCGAAGCGACCCATGGGCACGTGCTCGACGATGTCCTCGTCGGAGTACGCGCCGGAGCCCTGGTCGGCCACGTCCATCTCGGTCTTGATCCAGCCCGGGCAGACGGCGTTGACCCGGACGCCGCGGCCGCCCCACTCGACGGCGAGGGTCCGGGTCAGTCCGATCAGCCCGTGCTTGGAGGCGTTGTAGGCGGCGCGGTCGGCGACGCCACGCAGGCCGGCGATGGAGGCGACGTTGACGATCGAACCCGACCGCCGGTCGAGCATGCCGCGACCGAAGGCCTGGCAGAGCAGGAACGGGCCGGTCAGGTTGACCTCGAGCACCCGCCGCCACTGCTCGGCCGTCGTGTCCTCGGCCGGGGCGATGTGGCTGATCCCGGCGTTGTTCACCAGCACGTCGACCGGGCCGAGCCGGTCCGCGGCGGCCCGTACGCCGGCTTCGTCGGCCACGTCGACCTCGACGGGCACGCCGCCGACCTCCTGTGCCGTCTCGGTCGGGGCGACGATGTCGAGCAGGGCCAGCCGGTAGCCCCGGGCGGCCAGCTGTCGGGCGATCACCCGCCCCAGCCCCTGGCGCGCCCCGGTCACGACCGCGAGCCGGCTCATGTCGGCTGCCGGCTGCCGGGCCGTCGGCCGGACCGGACGCCGGGTGGGGCCGGCACCCCGGTGTCCGCGTCGCCGGTCGGGCACGTCACGTCGCGGTCGCCGCTGTCGGTCACGATCGGCAGCCTAGGTGGCCAGGCGGGTGAGTGCGGCCTCGTTGTCGGCCAGCGGGTCGACGGCGTCCAGGGTCAGGTCCGGACCGGTGACGGGGCGGAACTCGGCGCGCATCCGTTCGACGTGGTCCCAGCCGATCTCGTGCCAGCCCGGGATGTCGCGCCGCCGGCCCTCCACTCGTCGGCGGTGCACGGCCTCGTCGCTGCACACGCACTGCACGAGCAGCAGCCGGCCGCCGTGCCGCTCGGCGTTCCGCCGCCACCGGTCGGCCGTCGCGTCGTCGAGCACGGCGTCGACGATCGCCGGCTGCCCGAGCCGGAGCTGGCGGGTGACGAGGCTGTCGAGCAGTCCGAAGTAGACGGACAGGACGGTCGGGCGGTCGGCGCCGTCCAGGATCCCGAGCGGGGCGAGCGCGCCGAGAAGCCAGTCGCCCGAGAACGCGGGCGCGCCGATCCGCCGGGCCAGCCCGTCGGCCAGCGTCGACTTGCCCGTCCCCGGCAGGCCGGTCAGGACGATCACCGTGCTCACCGGTGCATGATCCCGCGCCCGGCCGGGACGTGCCCGCCGGCTGGACGGCGCTGTCCAGCCGGCGGAGTCCTGGCCTACTTCTTCAGCGGGTCGTGGCCCCAGTTCATCAGCGAGTAGCGCCAGCGGGAGTGCTCGACGTCCTGGCCCGGCTTCTGGGCCAGGTGCCGGTGCACGTATCCGGCGACCCGCTTCATCTGCTTCACGTCGTCGTGGTCCAGGTCGGACTTCTTCTTCTCCAGCAGCGCGACGATCATGCGCCCGGCCTCGTGGCCCTGGGACTCGGTGCCGCCGGTGGCCGTCTTCTTGTCGCCGTCCGCGGTCATGCCGACCGACCGGGACTCGTCCGAGTCGAGCCACTTCGTCAGCTCGGACTTCGTCATGTTCACCGCGTCGGTGAACGCGTCGTACGCGTCGGCGACCTCGTCCTCGGCCACGGTCAGCTCTTCTTCTTCAGCGCGTCCGGCTTGTGTACGGCCTCGCCGCCGCTCTTGTCGCTCTTGACCAGGAATTGCGGCTCGTCCTCGGACGCGGCGACCGTCCGGCCGCCGGCCTCGGTCCGCTCGGTGATCTTCTTCTCGACCTTGCCCTCGGCCGTGCCGCCGTGGCTGGACCACTCGACCTGGTCGCCCTTGGTGAACTCCTTCGTCATGGCGCAGGTGTTACCCGGGGTCGGGTCGGGTACTCGCCGGAGGACACCGCGTACGAGGAGGACGACCTGTGGCTGGAGCGGCCGGCAAGATCGGCTGGAAGATCGTCGCGCTGAGCTTCGCGGTGCCCACCGGCATCGTGGTGCGCAAGGCGATCGAGACCGGGTGGCGCAAGGCGAAGCACGACGACCCGCCCAAGAACCCGGCGGCGCCGGGGACGGAGTGGTCGGAAGCGCTGATGTGGGCGGCGGTGTCCGGGATCGCGGTCGCGGCGGCCCGCATGGTGGCGGCCCGGGGCGCGGCGGCGACCTGGAAGTCGCTCACCGGCAAGCTGCCGCCGGGCGTGGAGGACGCCGCCGGCGCCTGATCTCCACTTTCGGCCCGTCCGCCACCCCACCTCTCCGGGGCGGCGGGCGGGTCCTCACCTTTCCAGGACCAGCGGACGCGGGCGGCCGCCGACCTCCTGTGCCGGCCAGGCCGGATCCCGGGTGAGCACCTCGACGCCGGTCGCGGTGGCGAGCACGGTGTCCTCGACCTTGAGCCCGGGCACGCTGGGGTTCCAGGCGAAGGCCTGGGCCTCCTCGATCGGCTCCGCGCTGGCGGGCGTGGCCAGGTGGTCGCGGCTGAGGTAGCCGGTCGGGCCGCCCTGGTGGTGCTTGCGCCACTCGTCCGGATCGAACCCGTGCTCCCCGTACGCGCCGATGCCGGCGGCGAGCGCGTCCCGGACCGGCGTGCCGGGCCGGGTGGCGTCGAGGAACGCGGCCTCCACGGCGAGCATCCGCTGCTGGGCGTCGACCTGCTCCGGCGTCAGCGGCCGGGCCGCGACGAACCGGGTGAGGTTGGCGAACAGCCCGTGCCGGCGGGCGCAGACGACCACCATGACGAGGTCACCGGCCGGGGCGCCCGTCGGCAGCGGGTGCCGGTGCCGCGGCAGCCGCTCGGCCCCGGCGACGAGCAGCACCAGCGGGTCGGCGCCGCGGGCGGTCACCTCGGCCGCGGCCCGGGCGGCCCACTGCCACTCGCTGTCCCCCGGCCCGCACGCGGCCGCGGTCGCGGTCAGGGCCTCGGCGGCGTCCCGACCGAGGGTCCGGTAGAGCGCGACCTCCTCGGGCAGCAGCGACCGCCGGGCCACCTCCAGCTCGGCGGTCACGTCCCGCCGCCCGGGCATCGGCCCGTCGACGCCGACCCGGTTGCCGGCCGGGATCTCGTCGGCGGCGTCGCGGACCCAGTCCAGCACGGTCCACTCGTACGCCGGGTCGGTCAGCTCCTCGGCCGCGAGCCGGTCGGCCTCGATCCGGGAGGTGACGACCCGGGTGCCGTCGCGGGTGACGACCAGCCAGGCGACGCCGACCTCGCCGCTGACGTCGATGTGTGTCCGCGCGCCCTCGGCCGCCCAGGCCACCGACGACGGGCGGCGCAGCACGAGCGCGTCGAGGTCGTGCTCGTCGAGGAAGCCGAGGAGACGGCGGCGGCGCTGCGCATACATCGGGATCAGCCCTTCTCGACGATGGACCAGGCGATGCCGTCGAGGATGTCCTTCTCGCTGACGATCACCTCGGTGGCACCGACCTCCTCGGTGAGCACGCGCAGGATCAGCGCACCGGCGGCGATGACGTCCACCCGACCGGGCTGGATGACGGCCTCGGCCGCCCGCTCGGCGTGGGTGCTGCGCAGCAGCCGGCCGGCGACGTCGCGGACGTCGGCGGCGGCGATCCGGCTGTGGTGGGTGCGGCCGGCGTCGTAGCGGTCCAGACCCAGGGCGAGCGCGGCCACGGTGGTGACCGTGCCGGAGACGCCGACGAAGCTGCGCGCGCGCTCGATCGGGACGTCGGCACGGGCGGCGGCCAGGGCGGTCCGCAGGTCGGCCTCGGCCGCGGCGACCTGTGCGGCGGTCGGTGGGTCGTCGTGCAGATGCCGCTCGGTGAGCCGCACCGACCCGATGTCCATGCTGTACGCCGCCCCGACGGCGGGGGCCGCGCCAGCGGGGCCCGAACCGGCCGGGTCAGAGCCGGCAGGGCCGGCCGACCCGGCGGGGCCGGCCGCTCCGGCGGGGCCGGCCGACCCGGCGGAGTGCGCGGGGTCCGCGCCGAGGACGAGCTCGGTGGAGCCGCCGCCGATGTCGGCGACGAGGCACGGCGCGGCGGCGCGGAGCTCCCGGACCGCGCCGGAGAACGCCAGCTCCGCCTCCTCGCGCCCGGACACGACCTCCGGCTCGGCGTGCAGCGTCGCCAGGACCATGGCACGGAAGTCGTCACGGTTGGACGCATCCCGGGTGGCGCTGGTGGCGACCATCCGCACCCGCTCGACCTGCTCCCGCTCGCAGTCGGCGACGTAGCCGGCCAGCGCGACCCGGGTCCGCTCGATCGCGGCGGGGTCGAGCCGGCCGGTGCGGTCGACGCCCTGCCCCAGCCGGACCAGCTCGGTGCGTCGGAGCCGGTCGGTCATCGTGCCCGCGGACTGGTCGTGGTCGGCGATGAGCAGCCGGATCGAGTTGGTGCCGCAGTCGATCGCGGCGACCCTGGTCATGAGGCCTCCACGCAGGGCCCGGCCGACCACCACGC
>DATINN010000564.1:0-1969 GCA_035474175.1 Mycobacteriales bacterium
GGCGCTGTTCCTGCTGCTGGTCGGCGTCTCGGCCGGCGCGGCCGTGTGGGCCTCGCCGGCCCAGCGGGCGGCGCTGCGCGGCGACGCGCTGGCCACCCTGGGCTACGTCGCCAACTGGCGCTTCGTGCTGGCCGACCGGTCCTACTTCGCCCAGTACGACGAGCCGTCCCCGCTGCGGCACATGTGGTCCCTCGGCATCGAGGAGCAGTTCTACCTGCTCTACCCGCTGCTCCTGATCGGCCTGCTGACGCTGGGCCTGCGCCGGCGCGGGCTGGCGGTCGTGCTCGGCCTGGGCGCGCTGGCGTCGGCGGCGCTGGCCGCGGCGCTCTACACCCCCGGCGCCGACCCGTCCCGGGTCTACTACGGCACCGACACCCGGCTGCAGGCGCTGCTGGTCGGCGCGGTCGCGGCGGTGCTGGCCCGGGAGGCGACCCGGCGGCCCGGCCGGTACGTGGAGCTGGCCGGCCGGGAGGTGCCGCTGCCGGGCCGGGGCTCGATCGGCCTGTTCGCGCTGGCCGGGCTGGCGATCGTGCTGGTCGCCGGTCGGGACACCGCCGGCTGGCTCTACCGGGGCGGGTTCCTGCTGGTCGCGGTGCTGGCGGTGGTGGTCGTGACGGCGGCGGCCGACGACCGGTCGAGCACCGCCCGGCTGCTGTCCTGGGAACCGCTGCGCCGCACCGGCCTGGTCTCGTACGGGCTCTACCTCTGGCACTGGCCCGTCTACGTGGTCCTCACCCCGGACCGGGTCGGCGCCACCGGCCCGGCGCTGCTCGTGCTCCGGCTGGCCGTCACCGGCCTGCTCGCCGCCGGGTCGTACGTGCTGGTCGAGCAGCCGGTCCGGACCGGCCGGGCGATCCGGGGGTGGTCGCCCCGGCGGCTGGCCCCGCTGGTCGCGGCCACGGTGGTGGCGGTGGTCGCGGTCGTGTTCGGCGGCACCGCCGGCGCCGGTCCGTCCGCCGGGGCCCCGGTCGCCGCGGCCGTGGAGCAGCAGCGCCGGCCCGACGACGTCGCCGTCTACCTGCTCGGCGACTCCGTCCCGTACAGCTTGCGGGTCGGGTTCCGGCCGGAGACGGTGCCGGGGCTGTTCGTGGCCGGCAGCACGCAGCTGGGCTGCGGGCTGATCCCGGTGCCGCTGGCCATCGACGGGCAGCCCAAGACGCTGGACGAGCGCTGCCAGCCGTGGGATGCGGCCTGGCCGGCCGACGTGGCGGCGGTGCGGCCGGACGTCGCGGTGCTGTTCGCCGGCATCGGCGAGCAGTTCGACCAGGTCGTGGACGGCACGGTGGTGCGGTTCGGGACCCCGGCGTATGAGCAGCACCTGGTCACGGTGCTCGACTCGGACACGCGACGCCTCGGGATCGGGCAGCGGCCGGTCGCGCTGGTCACGGTCGGGTGCCACCGGGTGCCGGACAGCGGGGTCAGCCCCGACCCGGCGATCATCAACGACGAGTCCCGGGTGCGCTGGCTCAACGGCGTCCTCAGCCGCTACGCGGCGCGGCACAAGATCACGCTGCTGGACCTGCACGGGTTCCTCTGCGCCGACGGCTACCGCGCGACCAAGGACGGGGTCACGCTGCGCTCGGACGGGCTGCACTTCAGCGAGGCCGGCGCCGCCGTGGTCTGGCGCTGGTTGGGTCCCCGCCTGCGCAAGCTCGCCGACCGCTGACGCGCGAGCCGCGGCTCACGGGCCTCAGCCGGCGCTGGGCTCGACGGCGCCGGTCTCAGCGGGTGGCGCCGGCCCGGTTGCTGCGGGCGGTCCAGGCCAGCCCGAGGACGGCGGCGACCAGGGCCGTCCCGAGCGCGGCCCCGACGACCTCGGTCAGGCTGCCGTGCGCGACCGTCGCGACCACCGCCGCCTCCCCCGCGACCACGGCCCAGACCGCGATCGTGGCGTGCGCCCGGTCGGTGGTGAGCCGGGCGCGGATAAAACGGCGTGGATTCCTTCTGCGGCACCTCCTGGGCGAGACCG
>DATINN010000565.1:0-1633 GCA_035474175.1 Mycobacteriales bacterium
AGCGGGGCCCGAACCGGCCGGGTCAGAACCGGCAGGGCCGGCCGACCCGGCGGGGCTGGCCGCTCCGGCGGGGCCGGCCGCTCCGGCGGAGTGCGCGGGGTCCGCGCCGAGGACGAGCTCGGTGGAGCCGCCGCCGATGTCGGCGACGAGGCACGGCGCGGCCGCGCGGAGCTCCCGGACGGCACCGGAGAACGACAGCTCCGCCTCCTCGCGGCCGGACACGACCTCCGGCTCGGCATGCAGCGTGGCCAGGACCATGGCGCGGAAGTCCTCGCGGTTCGTCGCATCGCGGGTGGCGCTGGTGGCGACCATCCGCACCCGCTCGACCTGCTCCCGCTCGCAGTCGGCGACGTAGTCGGCCAACGCGACCCGGGTTCGCTCGATCGCCGCCGGATCGAGCCGGCCGGTGCGGTCGACGCCCTGCCCGAGCCGGACCAGCTCGGTGCGCCGGACCCGGTCGGTCATCGTGCCGGCCGACTCGTCGTGGTCGGCGATGAGCAGCCGGATCGAGTTGGTGCCGCAGTCGATCGCGGCGACCCTGGTCATGAGGCCTCCACGCAGGGCCCGGCCGACCACCACGCGCCGACGGTCTCGCGCACCTCGTCGCCGAGCGGGTTGACCCCCGGCCCGGCCGCGAGCGCGTGAGCCAGCAGCGCGTGCAGGCACTTGACCCGGGTCGGCATGCCGCCGGCGCTGATGCCGTCGATCTCCGGCACGTCGCCCAGCTCCGCCCGCCGGGACAGGTAGGCCTCGTGGGCGGCGAGGTAGCCCGCGGCCAGCTCGGGATCGGTCCCCAGCCGGTCGGCCATCTCCCGCATCACCCCGGCCGCTTCCAGCCGGCCGACCGCGGCGCTGGCCTTGGGGCAGGTCAGGTAGTCCAGCGTCGGGAACGGCGTCCCGTCCGGCAGCCGCGGCGAGGTCTCCACCACGTCCGGCAGCCCGCACGGGCACCGGTGCGCGACCGCCCGCATGGCCCGCGGCACCCGCCCGAGCTGCGCCGCCACCACGGCCCGGTCCGCCGCGCTGAACCCGCCGGACCCACCCGCCGCGCCGTCGGCACCCGCCCCGACCGGGCCGTCGGCACCCGCCGGGTCGATGCTGCCCGTGCGCTGGTGCGGCGACCCGGTGCCGACGCCCGCGACGGCTCCGGCCGGGTCGGGGCTCATGGCGCGGAACCGTCCGCGGTCCGGACGGTGCCCCATAGCCGCCCGTACCAGGACCCGTCGTCGCTGACCTCCGGCGTGGTCGGTTCGGCACCGCCGTCGGCACCGGAACCGGACGGCGGCACCACCACGTACAGCGTCTCACCGGGCATCACGTAGTGCAGGCGCGCCCGGACCTGCGCCTGCACGTACGCCGGGTCGGCGAGCTGGCGCTTGCGCTCCTCCAACGCGGACACCCGGGCCTGCGCCTGCCGCTGCTCGTCCTGGAGCCGGCTGATCTCCCCGCGCTGAGCCAGGAACTCCTTGGCCGGATAGGCCAGGCTGAGCACCAGCGCGCACACCACCAGCCCGAGCACCGCGGCCCGGCCGGTCAGCCCGCCCGGCGCCCGGCGGGCCGCCCCGCGCTCATCCCCCGTCCCGGCACTGTCCGAAGTGGACACCACCGGGCGGCGCCGGGCCGGTCGCGTCGA